>CAWUNN010000262.1:0-3618 GCA_963923185.1 uncultured Limnohabitans sp.
ATGCGCGGTTTCTAGATCGATTTCCGTCTGTGGCCGAATTGGCCCAAGCGCCACAGGACGAGGTGATGGCTTTGTGGGCCGGCCTGGGTTATTACAGCCGAGCGCGCAACCTGCATCGGTGTGCCCAGCAGGTGGTGCAAGACTGGGATGGACAGTTTCCTGTGCGCAGTGAAGATTTGCAACAGCTCGCTGGCATCGGCCCATCCACTGCGGCGGCCATTGCTTCAATCTGTCATGGCGAGAGGGCTGCCATTTTGGATGGCAATGTGCAAAGGGTTTTGGCTCGTCATTCAGGTTTCGAAGGTGATTTGTCTGTCGCTGCACAAGTCAAGGTATTGCGCCAGCTCGCGGTGGGCTTGTTACCCGATTCTGCGGACATGCCCACTTATACCCAAGCGATCATGGATTTGGGTGCCACCGTCTGCAGCCCTAAAAAACCACGTTGCGAGATCTGTCCGGTGGCCGTCGATTGCCAGGCCCTTGCACTGAGTCAGACTCAAGTCCTGCCCATCAAGACGCGCAAAATCAAACGTCAGTCACAAAGTTGGTGGCTGCTGGTGATCAGACATCCCAAGCGAGGATGGTGGTTGCAGCGCAGACCCACCAGCGGCATCTGGTCGGGGTTGCATTGCTTTCCCGTGTTTGAGAGTCTGGAATCTTTGAGCAACTGCTTGCCACCCGGTGCGCCAGTGCACCAGCGTGCGGCTCAGTTGCACGTGTTGACCCACCGTGATTTGCACTTGCATCTGTGTGAATATCAGGGTTGTGCGACCCAAGCTGATGACTGCGAGGGTGCTTGGTACACCTTGGAACAGGTGTTGGCATTGGGTGTGCCTAAACCTGTGCAGGATTATTTCAACTCTGTTCGCGGTGGCGTTTGAGAGTCACCCAATCGGCACTGAATGCTGCAACCAATCGTTCAACCAGATAAACCGAGCGATGCTGTCCGCCCGTGCAGCCGATGGCGACCGTGACGTAGCTTCGGTGATCGCGCTCCAGATGAGGCAACCAGTGTTGCAAAAAGGCTTGAATGTCTTGGGCAAACTGGTTCACTTCTTCAAACTGATCCAGCCAAGTCGCTACCGGCGCATCTTTGCCTGTCAGCGCCTTGAGCGTCGGTTCGTAATGCGGGTTGGGCAACATGCGGGCATCAAACACATAGTCTGCATGGACAGGAATGCCGCGCTTGAATGCAAAAGATTCAAACATCAGCGTCAGTTGAGCTGACTTGGCGTCCACCAATGACTTCAGGTAGGTTTGCAACTGTGTGGCACGCAGCACGCTGGTGTCGATGATGTGTGAGTCTTCGCGCAACTCGGACAACATCTCACGTTCGCGTTCGATGGCTTGAATCAAGTCAGGTGTGTCACCGGGCATGGCATGGTCATGTGCGGACAAAGGGTGGCGTCTGCGGGTTTCAGAAAACCGCTGAACCAGTACGCCAGTGGAGGCATCCAAAAACAGCAGCCGCACATTCACATCCAAGGCCCGCGCTTGGTTCAAGATCGCAGGCACCATGGGCAAAGTCAGGGCGCTGCGCACATCGATGGCCACCGCGTGGCGTTGCTGTTCGTGCTGCTTGGCCAGCTCGATGAAGTGCATCAGCAATTCTGGGGGTAGGTTGTCCACGCAGTTGTAACCCGCGTCTTCAAGTGCATGCAAGGCCACCGACT
Source organism: uncultured Limnohabitans sp. (assembly GCA_963923185.1). Lineage (GTDB taxonomy): Bacteria > Pseudomonadota > Gammaproteobacteria > Burkholderiales > Burkholderiaceae_C > Limnohabitans. The sequence continues at coordinate 1,674 of CAWUNN010000262.1, forward strand.
TGCCAGACCCCGACATGCCCGTGATCAAGACCAGATCCAGTTTCATGGTCGCTCCTTCTTAAGCCGGATCTTGACATCGAGGTTGAGCATTTCTTTGGCATGGGCCAAAGTGGTCTCGGACAGGCGCTCGCCGCCCAGCATGCGGGCAATTTCTCGAACACGGTGCTCGCCGCTGACGGTGCTGACTTTGCTTTGGGTGTGACCGTCGGTCAGTGATTTGGACACCACCCAGTGTTGATCGGCACATGCGGCCACCTGTGGCAAGTGGGTCACTGCCAGCACTTGCCGATCGGCCCCCAGTTGTTTGAGCAAGCGCCCCACGGTTTCCGCCACCGCACCCCCGACCCCTGAGTCGACTTCGTCAAAAATCAGGGTGCCGGCCTCACCCAATTGGCTGGTGGTCACGGCAATGGCCAAAGAAATTCGAGACAGTTCACCCCCAGAAGCCACTTTACCCAATGGTTTGGGCGTGGCCCCTGGGTGACCGGCCACCAAAAAAACCACCTCGTCCAGTCCATGGCTTTGGGGTTGTGCCAGCTCATTGAGTTGGACTTCAAAGACCCCACCCGCCATGCCCAGTCCTTGCATGGCGGCCGTGATGCTGGCAGACAGTTTCGGTGCGGCTTTGCGTCGAATTTGGCGCAACCGCTGGGCCTCTTGTTGGTAGGCTTGCTCGGCCGCTTGACAACGTTGGTTGATTTGCTCCAAGTCTGCGGCTTCGTCCAAAGTGGCCAGATCGCGTTGCCACTGCGCCCAAACAGACGGCAACTCTTGGGGGGTGCGCTTGAAGCGTCGAGCCAAAGACAGCCACAGCCCCATGCGCTCATCGAGCTCAGCCAAGCGTTGCGGGTCCAGGTCGGCCCGGCGCAGCCAAGTCTGGGTCGAATGAGCCACATCTTGGGCTTGATCCAGGCACGATTGAAGCACCTGCGCCAAAGACACAAATTCAGGTTCGTGGTGCGAATGGTCTTGCAACACGTGCAAGGCTCGGTGCAATGCCGCCAAGGCCCCCGTGTCGTCGTCTTCCAGCGCCTGGCAGGCGCTTTGAGCCGAGTCGATCAGGGCTTGCATATTGGACAAGCGCTGGTGCTGGGCTTGCAGATCGTCCCATTCGTTGTCCAAAGGGCGAAGCTTTTCCATCTCGCTGAGCTGCCAGCTCAGGCGCTCGCGTTCGCTGTTCAGACTGGCTTGGGCCGTCAAGGCCTCAGAGCGTTTGCGCTGTGCATCGCGCCACAACTGCCAGGCTTGGGTCAGGGCATGGGTTTGGACGCCAGCATAGCCGTCGAGCAAAGCCAGTACTTGGCCCGGTCTGGTCAGGCTTTGCCAGGCATGTTGTCCATGGATGTCCAGCAATTGGTCGCCCAACTCGCGCAGTTGACTGGCCGTGGCTGCACTGCCATTGATCCAGGCGCGGCTTTTGCCTTGCTTGTCCAGTGTGCGACGCAGCAGCAAGGTGTCGTCGGCTTCAAAGCCAGCCTCTTGCAGCCAAACGCTCAGTTTGGGGCTGAGATCGAACTCGACGCTGACTTCAGCTCGTTGGGCGCCTTCGCGAACGCTGCCCACATCGGCACGCTCGCCCAGCGCCAATTGAAGGGCATCGATCAAAATCGATTTGCCCGCGCCGGTCTCTCCGGTCAGCACCGTGAAGCCCGGGCTCAGTTCCAGATCCAAGGCGGTGACGATGACAAAATCACGCAGATGGATGCGTCTCAGGCTCATGCCGCCCCTTCATTCCAATGCAGCTTCTTACGCAGGGTATCAAAATAACTCCATCCGATCGGATGTAAAAAACGTGCATGATGCTCAGAACGGCGCACACGGATGTGGTCGCCCACCAGCAAAGAGGCCAACGATTGCATGTCAAAGTTGGCGCTGGCGTCGCCTGACATCAGTTCAATGTCGATTTCACCTGAGTCGGCCAACACCAAAGGGCGATTGGACAAGG
>CAWUNN010000263.1:0-3617 GCA_963923185.1 uncultured Limnohabitans sp.
GTTCGATCATGCGCGCGCGCGTCAGTCGAGAGGCCGGACCCGCCACGCTCAAGGTCCCCAAAGCGGCCTGACCTGGACCTCGCACCACGGCGGCCATGGCGTTCAGCCCTGGTGTGTAGGTTTCTTCGGTGATGCTGTAACCCCGGGCGCGGGTCTCGTGCAGGGCTTGCAACAGCTCGGTCAAATCAGTGGGGGCATGGGGGCCATGGTCTTTGGGCAAACCCAAGCCTTGCTTGGCCACCATGGCCAAGGCCACATCATCGGGCTGGCTGGCCAACCAGGCCCACCCAGAGGATGAGCAACTCAGACGTGCGATGCTGCCCATGTCAGGGTCATAACGCAAACCTTGGCGGGCACCTTGGGCCCGAGCCACCCAAGTCAAGCGGTCATCATCCGCCACCGACAGTCGCACCAATTCACCCGTTTGTTCGGCCAAACGATCGATCAACGGCTGGGCAATGTCCACCACACCCGTTTGACTCAAATACGATAAACCCAATGAAATCAACTTTGAAGTCAAGTGATATTCACCCATTTCCTTAAGTTGACGGACATAACCTGTTCGCACCAAATCCACCAACAGCCGATGTGCGGCACTCTTGGGCATGTTCAGGCGCTGGGCGATGACGGCCAGCTCCAGGCCCTCGCCATGTTGGGCGAGCAACTCAAGAATGCCCAAGGTTCGGTCGAGGATGTTGCTCATGTGGGAACGGGATGATGGACAGACGATAGCATATTTTGGAACTAAATTCAATTTTGGAACATTGTTCCAATTATGTAGAATCTGTCCATTTCCTCATCCAAGATCCCCAAGGGATCAGACAAGGCGGTTCATGCTCGAGCAACTCAGTGGCGCCACCCGCGTGCACGTCATCGTGGGCGACCCCATTGCCCAAGTCAAATCGCCATTTGGCATGACCCAGGCCTTCGAAGCCGCAGGTCAAAATGCCATCTGCATTCCTGCCCACGTGAGCAGCGAACACCTGAGTGCCTGGTTCAACGCCGTGCGTGTGACTCAAAACATCGATGGCCTGATCATCACCATCCCGCACAAGTTTGCCTGCACTTCATTTTGTGACACCTTGTCGGATCGGGCTGCATTCTTAGGGGCCGTCAATGTGTTGCGCCGCCTGCCCGATGGTCGCTGGCAAGGCGACATGTTCGATGGCCTAGGCTATGTGAAGGCTTTGCACCACAACGGTTGCGATCCACGTGGCAAAGCTGCGTTGCTGATCGGTGCGGGCGGCGCAGGATCTGCCATCGCCCATGGCTTGGTTCAAGCGGGGGTCAGCCGCTTGAGCATCGTGGATCCGCAAATCGAGCGTTGCGACCCGTTGGCCCATCGATTGAATGATTTGAAGCAATGCCCCGTCACCTCAGGCGCAGCACAAATCCAAGGTTTTGATTTGGTGATCAATGCCACCCCCATGGGCATGAAGGCCAACGACCCACTGCCCGCCCCCACACAAGGCTTGCAACCCCACATGCACATTGGCTGCGTGATCACGGCTCCAGCCATTTCCCCCTGGATCGCCCAGGCCCGCGCTGCAGGTTGTGGCACCACCACAGGCAGCGACATGTTTGCGCAGGTTCGCGATTTGATGATTGACTTTTTGTTGGGCCATTGAGCCATGAAACAAGCCCCTATTGATCTCAATCGCATCACCGATCAAGACACCTATGACGTGGTGGTGCTGGGCAGCGGTGCTGCTGGCGCATCTGCCGCATTGAATGCCAGACTCAACGGCAGCCGCGTCTTGTGGGTCGAGCGCACTGAACATGTGGGGGGCACCAGCGCCTGGTCGGCCGCGACCGCATGGGTCCCTTGCACCCGACCTGGTTTGAAAGTGAACCCACAAGACAGCCTGGACAAAGCCGCCCATTTTTTGGATCATGCGGTCGGCGATCGGGCCCCACGCGATTTGCGCATGTCTTTTTTACAGCATGGCCCACAGGCCATTGATCGCCTAGAGCGCGAATCTGAACTGAAATTTCAGGTGCGGATGCTGCATCCAGACTACCTGTCTGAATTGCCAGATGCCATGCTGCGCGGCCGTGCGATCGAGCCCTGCCCCTTTGATGGGCGATTGCTGGGACCCAACTTGTCTTTGCTGCGCTCGCCCATCCCCGAGTTCACCGTGTTGGGCGGCATGATGGTCGATCGAGACGACATCTTCCATTTGCTGCGCTTGACCCAAAGCCTGACCTCTTTTCGCTACAGCTTGCGCATCATCGCGCGCCACGCCATGGACCGAATGATGGGGCCTCGTGGCACCCGCTTGGTGATGGGCAACGCGCTGATTGCGCGCATGTTGTACAGCTACCTCTTGAACTCGGGTGAACTGGTCACCCGCACCGAAGCCGTGGCCTTGCACCAAGGCCCCGAAGGCATCACGGGTGTCACCTTGCGCCAGATGCAAGCCCATGGATCCAGCGTTGAACGCCACATTCAAGTCAAAGGGGGCGTCATTTTGGCCACAGGTGGATTCAATCGCCACCCTGTGTTGCGCTCGACTTGGTTGCCCGGCATCGACCCGCATTGGAGCCCTTCTGCCCCAGGCCACACCGGCACTGCCCTTGAATTGGCCATGCAAGCCGGTGCGGTGCTCTCTCAGCCCGATCAGACAGCGGCTTTTTGGGCGCCCTGCTCCACACGCACCCGCACAGATGGCACTCAGGCCGTGTTTCCGCACTTCGTCATGGACCGGGGCAAACCTGGCATGTTGACAGTTGACCAAAGTGGCAAGCGCTTTGTCAATGAATCCACCTCTTACCATTTGTTTGCCTTGGCCATGCAGGCTCGGCATCGCGAAGTCGCTGCCATCCCGGCTTGGCTGATTGCCGATGCACCCGCGCTGGGTCGCTACGGCATGGGCATGATCAGGCCAGGCGGCAAAGGGCTGGCACCCTTTTTAGCCGAAGGCTATCTGCGCCAAGGTCGCACCCTGGCTGAATTGGCCCAAGCGATCGCTGTACCCGCAACCGCCCTGCAAGACACCGTCACGCGCTTCAATGCCATGGCAGAACAAGGCGTGGATTCAGATTTCCAGCGTGGCACCACCGAGTACCAGCGCGCCAATGGCGACCCCAACTGGCAGGGCCCCAACCCTTGCTTGGGCCCATTGAGCCAAGGTCCCTTTTATGCCCTGGCTTTGTACCCAGGCGACATCGGTGCATCGATGGGGTTGAAAACCGATGCCCAAGCGCGTGTGTTGGACGCACAAGGCCAACCCCTGGCGGGTCTTTATGCCTGCGGCAATGACATGAACTCGATCATGGGCGGCACCTATCCGGCACCGGGCATCACCATCGGCCCGGGTTTGGTGTTTGGCTATCTGGCTGCACAACAGGCCTGCTCCCGCTCGAAGGGCCAGGCCTAGTGCACTGCGTGGGGCTTCAGGCCAGCTGTTGCTCGAGCTGATGCAAGACTTGGTAACAGGGCAAGACGCTGGCCACGCTTGAATTGGGTTCTCGGCCTTCGCGAATGGCTGCAAAAAATTCACGGTCTTGCAGCTCGATGCCATTCATGGACACATCGACCTTGGAGACATCGATTTTTTCCTCTTTGCCATTGAACAAATCATCGTATCGAGCGATGTAGGTGCCGGTGTCACCGA
>CAWUNN010000264.1:0-3614 GCA_963923185.1 uncultured Limnohabitans sp.
GGAGTCCGTCTCGTGGGCTCGGAGATGTGTATAAGAGACAGGTGCGGGGTGATCCATGTCCCCAGCAACGCCAACAGCAGCAGCAACACAATCACGGCAGCGGCCCCCATGGCCACCTTGTCACGGCGCAAACGCTGCGCCACCGATTGCCAGTAGCCTGGCGTGGCCTGAGTCCCTTGTATGGGCTCCAGTGTGGTGTCGGCATGGGCTGCTGATGCGTTCATGTTCAGCCTCGGGCGATGCGCGGATCCAACAAGGTTTGCACCACATCGACCAGCAAATTGAGCCACACAAAAAACAGGGCCAGGACCAAGATGGTGCCTTGCAACAGCGGCAAATCGCGCTGAAAAATGGCCGAGTTCAGCAAAAAGCCAGTGCCCGGCCAGGCGAACACGGTCTCGATCAAGATCGAGCCACCCAACAAATAACCCAACTGCAAGCCCATGACAGCCAAGGCTGTGGGGGCCACATTTTTGACCACATGCGCAAACACCCCGATGTCGGTCAAGCCCTTGGCACGCAAGCCCACGACAAACTCTTGCGCCAAGATGTCGGCCACCAAGGCCCGCACGGTGCGGGCAATGATGCCCATGGGGATGACACTCATGGTGAAAGCCGGCAACAGCATGTGTTGCAGATGAACCCAATCCCAACGCCATTGGTCAGACCCATCGGGGCCCGCACCGCTGGCAGGCAACCACATCAAGATCGATGAAAAGATGATCATCAGCACCATGCCCAGCCAATAGTGCGGCACACTGACCCCCAGCACCGAGGCCAGTGACGCCAGTTTGTCGATCGCCGAGTTTTGGTGATAGCCCGCGACCAAGCCAAACAAGCCCCCCAGCACAAAACCAATGACCGTGGCCAAGGCAGCCAGGCGCAAGGTGTTGCCCACGGCCTTGAGGACTTCGTCCAACACCGGTCGGCTGGTGGCGATCGAGGTTCCCAAGTCACCCTGTACAGCCCGCCAGACCCAGGTGATGAATTGCTCTGGGTAAGAACGGTCAAAACCGTACAGCTGACGCAATTGCTGTTGCAACTCTTGCGACGCATCGGGAGGCAAGATCGACACCAAGGGGTCACCCGGCGCCACATGCACCAGCGCAAAACACACCAGAGCCACCCCCAACATGATGGGCAGGGTGTAGAAGATTCTTTTCAGCAAAAAAGCAATCATGGCTTGGTTCAGACCCGCCCCCAGCTCCACTGGGCTTGAGCTTTCAAGGGCTTTGGCGCTTGCAACAGGTCAGTCGATGGACATCAAAGCCATGTCAATGAACCAACTCTTGGGTTGCACCACGCCTTTGACTTTGGGGCTCAGGGCGCGCGGGCCGACATCGTGGGCGATCCAGATGAAGGGCGACTCTTCGACCAGACGGGCATGCAATTTGGCCAGGGCCGCATCGCGTCCCTTGTCATCAAAGGTGTTGCGTGCATCGGTGATCAGTTTGTCAAACTCATCGCTGGTGAAGTAGCCCCAGTTGTTGGACACCGGCGGCACGGTTTTGCTGCTGGAGAAACGCACCATCGCAAAAAATGGATCCATGGCGGCAAAGCTCACGTTGATGGCACTGGCTCCACGCGCAGATGGGTCTTTGGCGCCCACGCGCCAATTGGTGAACAAGGTGTTCCATTCGATCACATCGAACTCGATGTCAAAGTAGCAGGCCTTGAGCGACTGCTGCACGAATTCGTTCATGGGCAAAGGTTGCATTTGACCCGAGCCCGAAGCCGAAATCTGCACCTTGGCCTTCATGGGTTTCGAAGCCGAATAACCGGCCTTTTGCATCAGGGCCTGCGCGGCCTTGACGTCGTACCTGATGTCAAACTTGGGGTTGCCCCACCAGGGATGACCCGGTGGCACCGTGCCCTTGGGGATCCCCATCATGCCGCCCAACAAGGTGCGCAAGCCCTCGCGATCCACACACAAATTGGCCGCTTGGCGCACGTCTTTGTTCAGCCATGGCGAGCCCGGCACAAACGACAACTGCCAGGGCCAGACATGGGGTTGCGGGTTGCTGTAAATCTTGAAACCGCGTTGCTGAATTTGAGGCATGGCGTCCGGTGAAGGGGCTTCGATCCAATCGACCTGCCCTGACAACAGTGCGGCGGTGCGGGCATTGGCCTCGGGCATGGGCAACAGCACCATGCGATCGACATGAGGTCTGCGCTTGGCATCCCAATAATCTTTGTTCGCCACCAATTCCAAGCGCTCACGAGGCACAAAGCGGCTCATTTTGAATGGGCCTGTACCCGATGCATCGGCAGCAAAGGCAGACCATGCGGCCTTGGACTTGTCGGCAGGCGTCGCGCCTGAAGCCGCTTCAAATTTTTTCTGCCAATGGGTCGGACTGGCCATGAACAAGTTAGAGAGATTGATGGGCAAGAAAGAGTCGGGCTCGCTGGAGGTCAGCTCCACCGTCAAGTCATCAATTTTGCGGGCGCTGCGCAAAGTGGGCATGCGCGAAGCGGTCACCCCCACCTGGCTGGCATCAAAGTGCACGGCCTCTTTGTCCAGCACCTTTTGCACGTTCCAGACGACCGCATCGGCGTTGAAGGCTGAACCATCATGAAATTTGACGCCAGGCCTGAGCTTGAAAGTCCACTTGGTTTTGTCGCTGGCGTTGACCGCCCAGCTCAAGGCCAGACCGGGAATCAGATTGCTGTTTTTATCGGCGCTGGACAAATCCCATTGGGTCAGCGAGTCGTACATGGGGATGCCGGTGAATCGATTGCCCTCAAAGCCCTGATCGGGTTGGCCCAAGGTGCGAGGAATGTCTGCGGCCGTCATGGCCACCCGCAACACCTTCTCTTGCGCCCAAGCGCTGTGCACCAATGTGGCACACAGCAAGCCTGTCATGGCGATGCGCCAGCCCGGTGTGACCTTGAAACCCTTGCAGACCTTGCGATTCATGGATGACCCCTACAAAAAAACAGTTCACATCTGGGATGGAGATAGCAATGGACGTGCCATCACCCCATCACAGGCATGTCATGCATCGTAACCCATTGATTTTGGAAAAGAAAACCCCTCGGCACCCGCCCGATGGGTGTTTACCCTTGAACCCAGAGGCTTGCATCAGATGTGTGCACCCCGCACCCACCGCCCCTCATTTGGGCGGGAAAGGCAAGGGCTTGCCCGCTGGGGGCATCTCTTGCCCCAAGGCCAACAGCATGGCCACCGTGACATAGGTGCCGCTCACGGCCACCAGATCGACGATTTGCTGGTCGCTGAACACCTTGCGGGCTTTGTCCAGCAAGTCATCCGAGATTTCATGGTCTTTGATCAAGGCCATGCTGATGTCATACACCAGCGCTTCATCCACGGCCATCTGGCGTGGACGAATGCCAGCCTTGAGGTCATCGGCCACCGAAGCGGGCAAGCCTGCCTTCAAGGCCAAAGGGTAATGGGCGTACCACTCGACTTGCGATTTCCACTCGAATCCCTGGATCAGAATGGCAAATTCGTTCAGCCGGGTGGGCAACGAGGTGTTGAAACGCAAATAGTCCAACAGCTTTTTCATGCGATCGGCATAGACGGGGCTGCGGAACATGATGTTGTAAGGACCAGCCAATCCCACGCTGGAGATTTGCATGATTTCCTTGGCCAA
>CAWUNN010000265.1:0-3612 GCA_963923185.1 uncultured Limnohabitans sp.
GGCGCACCGATGACTTGAGCCTGCAGCCTGGCTTGCCCCTCAAAATTTTGCGCCAGCGGCGACGCCCCTGGGCCTGAAACAAAAAAACATCGTAGCTGTCAAAGTGTGGCCCGACGCCACCGCCATCGCTGGCCCAGCTGATCATCAGGTCATCGAGCCTGGCATCGGGCACGAACCGAAAACGGCGCATGAATTCACTGATGCGGTCGTCATGCAAGTTGACGCCTTGCACCAAAAAAGTCCAATCAGGTCGAGATCGGGCCGGGTAGGCACGAGCCCCTAAGGGGCCCTGGCGCAGGCGCCAGTCGCCCTCACCTTTGACGATCAAGCGTGACTCGACGTCAGAGCGTGCGGCCAAGGCCTTGAGATCGGCCCATGCCAGGGGGGACTCAAACCCCGGCACGGCTTGACGCACCAGCAGCGGTTTTTTTTGCCAATGGCGTCGCATGAACTGGTTGGGACTGAGGCCGCCCAACAGCGTCAGAGGGGTTTGTGGATTCATGGGACAATTTTGCCCCATGAACATCACAGAAAACTGCGTGGTCGCCCTGACCTGGACTTTGAAAGACACCTTGGGCAATGAATTGGATGTGCTGGGTGATCCGGTCGAATTTTTGGTGGGTGGTCATGACCTGCTGGCCAAAGTTGAACAGGCCTTGCAAGGGCATGAGGTGGGCGATGCATTGGATTTGCATCTGGAGCCAGAAGATGCGTTTGGCGACTTTGATGAAAGCCTGATCCATTTGGCCCCGCGCGCCATGTTGCCCTCTGACTTAGAGGAAGGCATGACCCTGGAGGGCAGCAGTTTGCCCCAAGGTTGTTGCCCCGAGGCCGATCGCAAGGCGTTTTACACCGTCAGCGAGATCTACCCCGAGCACATCATTTTGGATGGCAACCACCCCTTGGCGGGCATCGCCATCAGACTGTCTTTGCAAATTCGCGACGTTCGCGCAGCCACCACCGAAGAGCAAGAACGGGGCACTTTGGGTGTGGGATTTTTTTCGCCAGGCTGAAACCTGTTCAGCCCCAACCGTCAGCGGGTGCCGCTTGAGCCATACCCCTTTGCGCCCCGTTCGGTGGCCGCGGCAAAGTCTTGGACCACATTGAATTGAGCCTGCAGCACAGGCACGATGACCAACTGGGCCAGTCGCTCCATCGGTTGCAAGGTGTAGGCCGTGGGGCTTCGGTTCCAGGCGCTGACCATCAGTTGGCCCTGGTAGTCGCTGTCGATCAAACCCACCAAGTTGCCCAACACGATGCCGTGTTTGTGCCCCAAGCCGGAGCGCGGCAAGATCAAGGCCGCAAGCCCTGGGTCAGCAATGTGAATGGCCAAGCCCGTGGGGATCAGCTGCCAGGCGTTGGGCTCCAGTGTCAGAGGTTGGTCCAGGCAGGCGCGCAAGTCCAGGCCCGCGCTGCCCGGGGTGGCGTACTGGGGCAACTGATCGGCCATGCGAGGGTCGAGGATTTTGACGTCGATGTTCATGGGGGTTCAAAGCCTTGGGTTCAGGCGTGGGACAGGCGCTGGCCAATGTGTTGCACCAATTGGCGCGCCAAGCTGAGTTTGTCGCTGCGGGGCAGCTCGGTATGGCCTTGGGCATCGATCAAGAGCAAGGCGTTGTCGTCCTGCCCAAATGTGGCCGGGCCGATGTTGCCCACCATCAACGGGACCCCCTTGCGCAAGCGTTTTTCTTGAGCATGGTGCAACAGGTCGTGGCTTTCGGCGGCAAAGCCCACGCAAAACAACTGACCCGCTTGGGCCCGGGGGCTGGCCGCCAGCCCGGCCAAAATATCGGGGTTTTCGGTGAAGCTGAGTGCAGGCACTTGGCCGCTGCCGTCTTTTTTGATTTTTTGAGCGCTGGCTTGCTCGACCCGCCAGTCGGCCACCGCAGCGGCTGAAATGAAGACTTCGGCCCAATCTGCCTGCGCAGCCACGGCTTGGTGCATGTCCAACGCACTGCGCACATTGTGGCGCTGAACGCCACGAGGGGTGTCCAGATCCACTGGACCGGCAATCAAAGTGACTTGGGCACCCGCCTCGCGGGCCGCACGGGCGATGGCAAAGCCCATTTTTCCGCTGGACAGATTGGTGATGCCTCGCACCGGGTCGATCGCCTCAAAGGTCGGCCCCGCGGTGATCAAGACCCGCCGGCCGGCCAAAGACTGGGACTGAAAATGGGCGACCAGGTCTTGCAAAATCTCGTGCGGTTCGAGCATGCGGCCATCGCCGGTTTCGCCACAGGCTTGCTCACCTTGACCGACATCGAGCACCGTGGCCCCATCGGCATGCAGTTGGGCCACGTTGCGTTGGGTGGCCGGGTGGGCCCACATTTCGCGGTTCATGGCGGGCGCCAAGAGCAAGGGCACCTGCTGCAAGGGGCGCGCCAGGCACAAAAGGCTGAGCAAATCATCGGCCCTTCCGTGCAGCAACTTGGCCATGAAATCGGCACTGGCTGGGGCCACCAAAATGGCGTCGGCTTCGCGCCCCAGGTTGATGTGGGCCATGTTGTTGGGCTCACGCGCGTCCCATTGCGAGGTGTAGACCGATCGGCCCGAGAGGGCCTGCATGGTGACGGGGGTGATGAACTGAGCGGCCGCCTCGGTCATGACCACTTGCACCGTGGCCCCCTCTTTGACCATGGCCCGGCACAGCTCGGCCGCTTTGTAGCAGGCGATGCCCCCACTCAAGCCCAAGACGATGTGTTTGTTGGCCAGATCATTCATATCGGCGTCATTTTATAGTCGGGTTGGCACAATCCACCCCTATAATCATTCTTTACCACCTCCCGGGACTTGCTTTCCCGTACTGGACATGACCAAATTTGTCTTCGTCACTGGCGGTGTGGTGTCATCCCTGGGCAAAGGGATCGCCTCAGCCTCCCTCGCAGCGATTCTCGAGTCGCGGGGCCTTAAAGTCACTCTGATCAAGCTGGACCCCTACATCAACGTCGATCCGGGCACGATGTCGCCGTTCCAACATGGCGAGGTGTTTGTGACCGATGATGGTGCTGAAACCGATCTGGACTTGGGCCACTACGAGCGCTTCATCACGACGCGCATGCGCAAAACCAACAACTTCACCACCGGCCAGATTTACAAAAGTGTGCTGGAAAAAGAGCGCCGTGGTGATTACCTGGGCAAAACCGTGCAGGTCATCCCGCACATCACCAACGAAATTCAAGATTTCATCCGACGTGGGGCCGGTGTGGACACGCCCGAGGCCGTGGATGTCGCCATCGTCGAGATCGGTGGCACGGTCGGTGACATCGAGTCGCTGCCTTTTTTAGAGGCGGTGCGACAAATGAGTCTGAAGTTGGGCCCCAACAACACGGCGTTTGTGCACCTGAGTTATGTGCCCTGGATTGCGGCAGCCGGTGAGCTTAAAACCAAACCGACTCAGCACACCGCACAAAAATTACGCGAAATCGGGATTCAGGCCGACGCCTTGTTGTGCCGCGCCGACCGTCCGATTCCGGACGATGAACGCTCGAAGATCTCGCTGTTCTCCAACGTGCCCGAGTGGGGTGTGATTTCGATGTGGGATGTCGACACCATCTACAAAGTGCCGCGCATGCTGCATGAGCAAGGCCTGGATGGCCTGATCTGCGACAAGCT
>CAWUNN010000266.1:0-3610 GCA_963923185.1 uncultured Limnohabitans sp.
AAAGAACGTGGACCGTGCATGAAATGACTCTGAGCTCAGTCGGATTGCGACGCCAGGTCCACATCACCCTGGGTCTGGCAGCGGCTTATCTGTTGGTGGCCAGCTTCATTGGCAATCAATATTTCTTGCTGATCATGGCGCTCATGCCCATTTGGGCATTGGTGGGTGTATCGTGGAATGTGTTCAGCGGCAACAGCGGCTTGTTGTCATTTGGCCATGCCGCTTTCTTTGGTTTAGGCGCCTACACGGTGGCCATCTTGATGGCCATGGCCGATGTCACGCCTTGGGTGGGCTTGCCTTTGGCTGGCTTGATCGGCGCTGTGGCGGGCTTGTTGATTGGATCGGTGACCTTTAGACTGCGAGGTGTCTATTTCAGCTTGGCCATGCTGGCTTACCCGCTGTCTTTGCTTTATTTGTTCGAATGGCTGGGTTTACAAGAGATCGCTTTGCCCCTCAAGAGAGAGCAAGCTTGGGCGTACATGCAATTCGAAAACCCGTTCGCATACATCTGTTTGGGTGTGGCATTGTTGGTCATGGCCGTCTTGATCGATTTGCGCATCGGCCGATCTCGCTTCGGTCTGTGCTTATTGGCCATCAAGCAAAATGAATTGTCTGCACAGGCCTCGGGCATCCAGCCTTACCGTTGGAAACTGTTGGCTCTGATTTTGTCGGGCGCCTTGGCTGCCATGGCTGGTGGCCTGTATGCTGTCTTGTTGGTGATTGTGACCCCTCATTCTGCTTTTGGCATGCTGGTTTCGGCCCAAGCCTTGATTTTCACCATGTTTGGTGGCGTGGGGCACACCGCGGGGCCCATTTTGGGTGCGGTCACGCTGATTCCATTGAGTGAATTCCTCAGCCGATCTTTGGGCAACCATTTGCCAGGTGTCAATGGCGTCATCTATGGGCTGGCCATCATCATCGTGGTCTTGGTGACCCCTGAGGGCATCTTGCCCAGTTTAAAGCGACGCTTGAATCGCTCGAAATCAGATGCCAAACAGACTTCCCCCGTTGTGACAGCACCTGTCAGCAAACCACAAGCCGTTTTGCCGAATCAAACTTTCAGGGCTTCAAAGCCCATTTTGCAGGTAGAAAACTTATCTAAAACCTACGGCGGTCTTCAGGCCGTCTCTCATGTCAGTTTTGAGGTGCGTTCAGGTGAGATCTTGGGCATCATTGGTCCCAACGGAGCGGGCAAAACGACTTTGTTCAATCTGCTCAATCGCATTGTCACGCCCACTGAAGGTCGGGTTCATTTTTGTGGACACGATCTGCAAGGCCTTGAGTCCGACGCCGCATGCCGATTGGGCATTGGGCGCACCTTTCAAGTCGCCCGCCCTTTTGCCCAACTCAGTGTATTGGACAACGTCGTCGTGGGTGCGTTGGCCATGGAGCCCAACGACGCACAAGCCCTTGAAAATGCCAAAGAAGCTTTGAGATGGGTGGGGCTTTTGCAGGCAGCGGATCAACGAGCAGGCAACTTGACGGCGGTGCAATTGCGCTTGATGGAATTGGCAAGAGCCTTGGCAGGCCGACCTCAATTGCTGCTGCTTGACGAAATTTTGGCCGGTTTGGGCAGCGACGAAGCAGACTTGGTGGTGCAAGTCCTTCAAAATCTATCCGCAACAGGTTTGACCATGGTCATCATTGAACACACCATGCAAGTCATGGTGAACCTTGTAGATCGCATGTTGGTGCTCAATCAAGGTGAATTGCTGACCATTGGTCAACCCAGTGAAGTCACGCAAAATCCCTTGGTGATCGAGGCTTATTTGGGCAAGAAATGGATGACTCATGCTGCGCATTGAAGGCCTGAGTGTTTCGTACGGCGACCTGCGCGCCTTGGTCGATATCGACATCCATGTCCATGCAGGCACGTTCGTTGCTGTGGTTGGGGCCAATGGAGCGGGTAAATCCACCTTGTTCAAGGCCATTTCAGGTACCGTACCGATCCAAAGCGGTCATGTGTTCTTTAACGGCCAAGATTTGTCCCAACTGCGAACGGCTTCAGAGCGTGCCTTGTTGGGCATCGCTCATGTCCCCGAAGGTCGCCAAGTCTTTGGCAGCCTGAGTGTTCGCGAAAATCTGGAGATGGGTGCTCAAACCGATCACGCGCGGCGCCAATTTCCAAAAACGCTGGCTCAAATTGAAACGCTGTTTCCCCGCTTGGCTGAGCGTGCCAACCAGTTGGCTGGCACTTTATCAGGTGGCGAGCAACAAATGTTGGCCATTGGTCGTGGCTTGGCCTCTTGCCCTAAGTTGTTGATGCTGGATGAGCCCTCGATGGGTTTGGCTCCAACGGTTGCTGACACCATTTTTGAATGCATCGAGTGGATCCATCGTGAACAAGGTGTGACCGTTTTGTTGGTTGAGCAAAGGGTGGCTGAAGCCCTTTCGGCTTGCGATCATGGTTATGTCTTGGAATCTGGGCGCATGGTCATGCAAGGCACTCACGAAACTTTGCAACAAAACCCCAGCATCAAAAAAGCCTATTTGGGCATGTGAAAGAGAATCGGCCTGCACGCCGACAATTTAGGAGGAGAACGAGATGAAACCTGCATGGAAGATCCAACGTCAGTTGGTGGGTTGGGCCATTTCTTTGGCTTGTGTACTGAGCTTGGGTTCGGCCTGGGCCCAAACCCCAAAAGAGATCAAAGTCGCTGTGGTGGTGCCTTTGTCCGGCCCTTGGGCTCGCAATGGCGAGTTGCATGTCAAGGGTGCCCAAGCGGCCGTGGACGACATCAACGCAGCAGGCGGAATCAAAGCGTTGGGCGGCGCTCGAATGAAACTGCTGCCCGTCGACTCGGGCGACAGTGTCGAAAAAGCACGTGCTGCGGCCCAACGCCTGATGTCAGACGAACCTGAGCTGTCTGGTGCCACAGGGGCTTTCGTAAGTTCCTTCACATTGGCCGTGACAGAGGTCACAGAGCGCGCGCACTTGCCCTTTTTGACGCTGTCTTATTCAGACCAGATCACCAACCGTGGTTTCCGATATGTGTTCCAAACTTCACCTACAGCCAACACTCAAGCCAATGAGGCGCTGCCCATCTTATTGAAATTGGCAACGGCCAGCACCGGCAAAAAGCCAGGCACCATTGGCATCGTGGCCGACAACACCGCATCGCCTGCCAGCTTCACCAAATCGATGCGTGAAGGCGGCTTTGCCAAAGAAGACCTCAAATTGACGTTGGACGAGATCTACACCCCGCCCATCGCAGATGCCACCTCGATCGTCCAAAAAATGCGAAGCTCGCGACCCAATTTCGCGTTGTTGCTGTCCACCAATGTGCCAGACACCAAATTGATTCTTGAAAAAATGACCGAAATGCGCCTGGGCAAAGGTGCCATTCCCGTGGTGACCAATGGCGGGCACATGGGTGCCCCAGAATTGCTCAAAGTGATGAACAAAGACATCCTCGAAGGCGTCATGGTGGTGATTGCCAATTGGGGGGGCAAAGGCCAAGAGAAACTGGTCGCTGAATTCAGTCAAAAATTCAATGAGCCTTGGATGACACAAGACAGCATTTCAAGTTATGGTGACATGTGGATTTTGAAAGACGCCATGGAGAAGGCTCGTTCTGCCGATCGAGAGAAAGTGGCCGATGCCATTCGA
>CAWUNN010000267.1:0-3598 GCA_963923185.1 uncultured Limnohabitans sp.
GCCGCGCTTGGGTGGCCAGCTCGACAATGCGGGCCTCGGCAAACCCAGGGTGCACGGTGTAGGCGGCACTGAGCAGCTCTAGGGTTGAGCGCACGCTGGCCTCAGACACGTCCTCTGACTCGATTTCGGTGGCGCCGATCACAAACAAATGATTCGGTTTGGGGGCGATGTAGATGGGATAGCGCGGGTGCAGCAAGCGGGTCGGGCGCTGCAAGCTGACATCAGGGGCATGCAATCGAATGACTTCGCCGCGCACCCCGCGCAGGCGCAGTTGGTCGCGTGCGCCCAAGCCCCGGCAATCGATCAACCAGTCGGGGGCGCCCTCACCTTGCATCTGAATGTCGGTGGGCGCGCGTGTGGAATGCCAATGCAATTGCACCCGCGGCTCATTTTGCAAGGCCTTGAGCAAGGCTTGCAACAAGCCTCGGTTGTCCAGTTGACCCTCTCCGGGCAGGTACAGGCCTTGGGTGAAGCGACCCGCCAGGGCCGGCTCGAGCTCGCCCAGGCGGTGGCCATCGGTTTTTTCCAAAGCAGGCAGCTCGGGACAATCCAGCCCCGTTTGGCGCAGCATATGCTCAAACTGGCGGGCAATCGGCGCGTCTTGACGGTGCCAGACGATCAGGCTGCCGTTTTGCTGGCTGAAGACCGGCTCTGGCAATTGGGTCAGCAGCTCTTGCCAGCGGCCGATCGAGTGGTGGCCCATGCGCACCACCGAGGTCTCTGTGATGGCCGACTCGGCCAGTGGGGCCAGCATGGCCGCCGCGATGCGGGCGGCCGCACCCATGGCGTCGGGGCCTTGGGCCTCGTGCACCTCGACCTGGTGGCCCTGGCGCGCCAGAGCGAACGCCATCAGGCGACCCATCAGGCCCGCACCCAGCACCACACAACGCAAGCGACTCACACCCAATCTCCCTGTTGCATGGCAGCTATTGTCCCCGATCACAAAGCCCTGGGGGGCGCTCTGCGTATGATGTGCGTCATGAATTCAGCTCAACCCCATGCCTATGCCCGAGTCTTGACCATCGCTGGCTCTGACAGCGGGGGGGGCGCCGGCATTCAGGCCGACCTCAAAACCATGGCCGCCTTGGGCTGCTATGGCATGACCGCACTGACCGCCTTGACCGCACAAAACACCGTGGGGGTGCAAGGCATCCATGCCGTGCCTGCGCCTTTTTTGAAGGCGCAAATCCAGTCGGTCATGGACGACATTGGGGTGGATGCCATCAAAATCGGCATGCTCCATGCGCCCGACATCGTCGAGGTGGTGGCCTGGGCCATTGACCAATACCGACCAGCCCATGTGGTGCTGGACCCGGTGATGGTGGCCACCAGCGGCGATCGCTTGATCGCACAAGAAACCGTGCAAGAGTTGGTGCGTCAACTCTTTCCCCGAGTCAGCCTGATCACGCCCAACCTCGATGAGGCCCAGTGGCTGTTGGGCCGACCTTTGAATGCAGCGGCCGATTTGCCTCAGGCCAGTCAAGACCTGCTGGCCATGGGTGCCCGCGCGGTCTTGCTCAAAGGAGGGCACTTGCCCGGGGACGAGGTGGTCGATTGGTTGCAAATCCCCGATCAGCCGGGGCAACGCTTGGCCAGTCGCCGCATTCCAAGCCGCAATGTCCATGGCACGGGTTGCACCCTGTCTTCGGCCATCGCCTCGCATTTGGCCTTGGGCCATGGACTGGCCCAAGCCGTGATGCTGGCTCGTCACTACATTTTGGGGGCCATCGAGGCCGGCGCTCAGATGCGTTTGGGTTCGGGACACGGGCCGCTGAACCACGGCCATGCGCCACAGCCCACCCGGGTGCTTTGAAGCAGCGCTTTGGCGCTCAGACCTTCAGGCGCTGGTGCAGTTTGGCCGATGCGGTGGTGTATTCCAAGGTGACGGGTCCACCCGCGATGCGCTCGGCCACGCCATAGGCGGCCAGTGTCGCTTCATGGAATCCGCTCATGATCAG
The DNA here is from genome assembly GCA_963923185.1 of uncultured Limnohabitans sp. GTDB lineage: Bacteria > Pseudomonadota > Gammaproteobacteria > Burkholderiales > Burkholderiaceae_C > Limnohabitans. The sequence continues at coordinate 1,959 of CAWUNN010000267.1, forward strand.
CTTGCGCTTACCCGGGTAATGGTTGACATCACCGACCGCGTAAATGCCGGGCTCGCGGGTTGAAAAATCGTGGGTCTGCACTTCGATGCGCCGCTTGCTCATGGCCAAGCCCCAGTCGGCCAACGGGCCCAGCTTGGGGCTCAGGCCCAGACACTGAACCAGACAGGTGCAAGCCAGGGTGAAGGCGTCTCCATCGGGGGGCGCGATCTGCAACGCTTGCAGTGCATCTTGCTCTTGGGTCCAATCGATCGGCTGGCCCACCACCAGGCGCAGCCGAGCCGAGTCGATCAACGATTGCACCCAGGCCGCATCGGCCTGGTTCAAATCGAGCTTGGTACGGCGGTGCAGCAGCGTCAGGCTGGCGTGGGGTTGTGCCAACCAATGCTGCAGGGGTGCCAAGATCTGTTCGTCCGAGCCTGCCAGCACCACATGCGGGGCTGGGGTGAGGTTCTTGGGCATGGGGCTTTGAGCGTGGCACACGCCTGACAACTGCTGCAGGCCTTGCAGGGGCAAAGCACGGGGCAAGAAGGCCCCTACACCGGCTGCCAGCACCACATGCTCGCAGGTGAAGACCTGGCCCAAATCGGTGTGCAACTCAAAGCGGCCCGAGGCAAACCTTTGCAATTGGGTCACCAAGTGGCCCAAGTGCATGGGCACCTGGAATGGTTGGATTTGTTGTTGCAGCCGCTCGATCAGTTCGCGCCCGCTGCATCGGGGCAGGCCTGCGATGTCATAAATGGGTTTGTCGGCGTACAGCTCAACACATTGACCGCCCACATGGGGCAACACATCGACCACATGGCAATCGATGCCCAGCAGCCCAAGCTGAAACGCTTGATACAGGCCTACAGGACCGGCGCCGATGATCAGCGCCTGGGTGCTTATCGGGCCAGTTCGGACAGCTTGCCGGTTTTGTCTTTCCATTCCTCGGCGTCGGGCAAAGGCGCTTTGCGCTTGGTGATGCTGGGCCAGCCCAACTGGGACAACTCGGCATTGAGTTGCACCATGTGCTGTTGACCGTCGGGCACGTCTTCTTCTGCGTAAATGGCATTCACCGGGCACTCGGGGATGCACACCGCACAGTCGATGCACTCATCGGGGTCGATGGTCAAAAAATTCGGGCCTTCGCGGAAACAGTCCACGGGACAAACATCGACACAGTCGGTGTATTTGCAACGGATGCAGGCTTCGGTGACAACGTGGGTCATGGCAAAGATACAAATGGGCCCCTACAGGGGCAGAAATGGTATTTTAGCGGTTTCAAACGATCAGTGCCGCCGCGCTGGTGCGGTGGCTGGCGGTGTCGACCAAGACCATGGCCCCCAAGCCGCGCGATTGCGCATAGGGCAGGTTGGGAATGTCTTGTTGCAATTGCAGACGCACCTGGCCAATTTCGTTGGGATGAAGGCTGTCACTGGGCTGCGGCTGCAAGGTTTGGATGTCCAAGCGGTGTTCAATGCGACTGACCTTGGCTTTGACCCAACGCCTGCCGTGCAAGACCCAATACAGGCGGCCAGCTTGCAAGGGGATGTCGTCCATCCAGGCCACGGTGGCCAAGACTTCGCGCTGCGTGGGCACAGCGTCGGTTTGCAGCAACCAATCGCCACGCGAGACATCGACCTCGCGGTCGAGCACCACGC
>CAWUNN010000268.1:0-3579 GCA_963923185.1 uncultured Limnohabitans sp.
GCTGGGGGCAGCAGCTTGAACTTCGATCTGGGCATGTCGGGCGCTCAAGGCGTCGGCCAAGCCATCGAGTCCAATGCCGGCGACGCACACCGGATGGGGTTCTTGCCGCCAAGCCTCGGGCAACAGCAATTCATCAGAATTGAGCAACGCAGGTGGCAGCACGGCATTCGCCGATGGGCCTTCGAATGACCAAGCGCTGGCGTAGTACTGACCCATGCGTGCGTCCAGCACCGACAACACCCGCATGGCGCCATGCCGATGTCGAACATCTTCGGCCACAGCCCACAAGGTGTCGATGGGCAAGACCCGCAGTCCGCCACCATAGGCCAAGCCTTGAGCCACGGCACAAGCCGTGCGCAAGCCCGTGAAAGACCCAGGACCACGCCCCATCACGATGGCGTCAAGGTCTGATAAGCGCAGCCCCGCCTCGGCCAGCAATCGCAGTGCGTGTGGAATGAGCTGTTGCGATGCTTGGGCCGCCCCGGGCAGCACCTGGGTCAAGCAGGTGTCGCCGCGGGCGACGCCCAGGTGCAACTGTTCGGTGCTGGTGTCAAATGCCAAAAAATTCATAGGTGTGCGGATTATCGCAAGCGCTGATAATCGAGGGCCATGAGGCATTCGATCCACAAATGGCTGATGGGGGCATTGGGCTTGCTGGCCCTGAACTTGGGCGCTCAGACCCCAGGCTTGCCCGAGGCAGTGCGTCAGTCCTTGCAAACGGCTCGCGTGCCGCAGAGTGCTTTGCATGTGGTGGTGATGCCCGCCACAGGGGGCACGCCCGTGCTAGAGCATGGGGCGCACGACCGCATCAACCCGGCCTCGTTGATGAAACTGATCACCACCAGCGTGGCCTTGGATCAACTGGGGCCAGGCTATGTCTGGCAAACGCCCGTTTGGAGTGACGGCCAGGTGGTAGACGGAGAGTTGCGCGGCAATTTGTATGTGCAAGGCCGAGGCGATCCCAAGCTGGTGATCGAACGCTTGTGGTTGTTGATGCGCCGACTGCAAGCCTTGGGCATCATGCACATCCGAGGCGATGTGGTGCTGGACACATCGGCATTTGATGTCCCAAACGCCGACCCGGCGGCTTTTGATGGCGAGCCCAACAAACCCTATAACGCCAGTCCCGAGGCTTTGCTGATCAACTTCAAATCGGTGATTTTGCGTTTCATCCCTGACCCAGCGGCCGGGGTGGCCAAAGTGATGGTCGAGCCGGCTTTGGCAGGACTTCGGGTGCCACCCAGTGTGCCCTTGAAAGATGGGCCTTGCGTCGATGAGCGAGCGGGCTTGAAGGCCAATTTCAATGACCCCAATCAATGGACGTTGAGTGGCGCCTATCCCCAGTCTTGTGCAGAACGTTTTTGGCCCGTGGCATACACCGATCCCGCCAGCCATGCGGCGCGTGCCATCGAAGGACTTTGGCGAAGCATGGGCGGACAGATCAGTGGCCAAGTGCGTCGGGGCCTGGTGCCCAGTCAGACCCGCAAACTGGCGACGGCAGAGTCCCCCACCTTGGCCGAGGTGATCAGAGACATCAACAAATTCAGCAACAACTTGATGGCTGAGCAGCTGTTTCTCACACTCAGTTTAGAAGCCACGGGTTTGGGTCAAGCCGAGGCATCGCGTTTTTTGTTGCAGCGTTGGTGGGACCAACACATTGGGGTGCCAGGCTTGCAGGTGGACAATGGCTCGGGCCTGAGCCGCACGGGGCGCGTCTCGGCCATGGGGTTGGCCAAGCTGTTGCAACATGTGTGGGCCAGCCCGACTTTGCCCGAGTTGATGGCCTCATTGCCCATCGCTGGACAGGACGGGACTTTGCGCAGATCCACCAGTGCGTCTTGGGCACACCTCAAAACGGGCAGTTTGCGAAATGTGTTGGGGGTGGCTGGTTTTGTCGATGGCCAGCAAGGCCAGCGTTGGATCTTGGTGGCCATCGTGGAACATTCTCAAGCGCATGCGGCTCGCGCGGCGCTGGATCAATTGACGACTTGGGTGGCTCGTTTACCCGCTTACCAGCCCTGATAGCCCCGCAAGAAGGTATAAAAGATGTTGCCCACTTGGGTCAACACCGCGGGGGTGAGGTAAAAATCACTGGCATAGATGTAACTGCCCGGGGCATTGGTGGGGCCATACACCGCCGCAAAGGCCTGGTTGGTCACATAAGAGGGGTCGCTGGGGTTGGTCGGGTCATAAGTCACAGACTGGGTCACCCCATTGACGCTGCCTGTGATGGTGGTGGCTGCATAGATGCCACTGAAAAAACACTGCGACAGTGGCAAGGGGTTGGCCAAATTGCTGGCGGCATTCAGGGTTTGAGTGCTGCTGATTCCGCACACCGAGTTGGTCAAGTTGTAATGGGCAAAAGTGGTGCTGGTCAAGCCGTTGCCATTGGTCAGGCCGATTTGCGCGATGTTCACATATGAGGCATCGGTGCCAAAGCCCGTGGGAATCAGCACCCGGGGTTGGCCTGGTGCAGCCACCAGCAGGTGGTCAGGGTCGTAGCGCAGGGTGAAGTTGAACAGGCTGATGGCCGATTGAACCGCAGCCACCGAACAGCCTGTGCAAAAGTTCGCCAAATCAGGGCTGTTGCTGAAATCGTAAATGGGTGTCATCAAAATATTGCGCTGACCTGAGCTCAACATTTGTCTGGCAAACTGAGTGTAGTTTTGTGCGGTCAGCATGACCTGATAGGCCTGATCGGTGGTCAAAGCGCAAGGGCTGCAGTTTTGCAAGTTGGCGCTGAGCAAGGCGTCTGCATTGGTTTTGCCAGATGATGTGTTTTTGGCCAACACACCCGTCAGGGTGACGGAGCCAGTTGCGGGCGGATTCATGAGAATGCCCAGCACATCGTGTGCGCCACCAGCGATCACCAACATGTCTCCACTTTGGTAGGGCGGGATGCTTTGTGCTTGGGCTTTGAGGTCGCTCAACTGGGCGCCGACGCGCGAATCGCGCCTGGACTTGCCCTGAGTGGTGTAAGTGGGCTCGACAATGCTGGTGACGGGCAGCCCGTACAAAGCCGCCATTTGCACCACCCAGTTGTTGACCACTCGGGCCAGTTTCAAGGTGTTGTCTGGGTAGGTGATGTGAGCGTTGGCGCTGGTGTTGTTCAGGCTGAAGCGGTCGTCGGCATCGGTTCCTGCGCAAATGTTTTGGGCGTTCACCGCACACCCCACATAACTGATTTCATCGCCCAATACGATGATGCGGCTGGGGAAAAACTCTTGGTACTTGGTGCCAGCGCCACCGCATGCCGTCAGCAAGGCCGCCAGTGTCAAAGCCAGGTACAGGCCAATGTGGCGGTAAAAAGGGGTCTTCAGACCAGCTAGCATGCGGCACTCCATCTTGAACCTCTAGTTTACTTGCAACGGGCGGCTGGCCATGGAAGGGTGTTCAATGACTGGCTCGGGTCAGCCGATCGCGCACCCCATCCCAGCGCACGCCCGCTGGGGGCGGGCAGACCCAGATCTCTTGCACATTCAGGGACTCCAGCTCGCGCAACACCTGAAACAGCCGCTGGGCACACAAAACAGGGTCCGTCGGCATGGCTCGCCAGTGCACATGGGTGTCCACCTGTCT
>CAWUNN010000269.1:0-3574 GCA_963923185.1 uncultured Limnohabitans sp.
GGGCTACAGTGCCGACCAAATCAAGGCCATGCATGCCAACAAAGCCGTTTGACTGTGTCGCTTGGTTTGACCCCGTCCTTTCGCGGTCAGCGCAGGCACCACGGCTTGTGCCAAAATCAAACCCAACCTTGAGTTGGGTTTTTTTTTAGCCCTTCCTTCTTAAGGGGCCTGTCCGTCGGCCATCGCAGAAAATGCGTTGCACAATACAGGTAAAAGTTCATTTGAAGGTTGACACATGACCAAAGCGCTGCAAGGTGTTCGCATCCTTGATTTCACTCACGTCCAGTCTGGACCCACTTGTACCCAATTGCTGGCCTGGTTTGGTGCCGATGTCATCAAGGTCGAGCGCGCAAAGGTAGGTGACGCCACGCGTGGTCAGTTGCGAGACATCCCCGGAGTGGACAGCTTGTATTTCACCATGCTCAACCACAACAAGCGATCGATCACGCTGGACACCAAGAAGAAGTCGGGTCGTGAAGTGCTGGATCGGTTGATCAAAGAGTGTGACGTGTTGGTTGAAAATTTTGCGCCCGGTGCATTGGACCGCATGGGCATCACTTGGGAGCACATTCAGTCGATCAACCCGCGCATGATTTTGGCCTCGGTCAAAGGCTTTGGCCCTGGCCCCTATGAAGATTGCAAGGTCTACGAAAATGTGGCCCAGTGCACGGGCGGCGCGGCTTCGACCACGGGTGATACCGATGGCATTCCCATGATCACGGGCGCCCAAATTGGCGACAGCGGCACTGGCTTGCACCTGGCTCTGGGCATTGTCACCGCACTGTATCAGCGCACGCTCACGGGTCGTGGTCAAAAGGTTCTGGCCCCGATGCAAGATTCGGTCCTCAATCTGTGTCGGGTCAAGCTGCGCGACCAGCAACGACTGGACCGCACCGGTGAGTTGAAAGAATATCCCCAGTACCCCGATGAGTCCTTTGGCGACACCGTACCCCGATCGGGCAACGCCTCTGGAGGCGGTCAACCCGGCTCGATATTGAAATGCAAAGGTTGGGAGACCGACCCGAATGCTTACATCTATTTCATCGTCCAAGAGGCCGTCTGGCCGGCCATTTGCAAAGTCATTGGTGAAGAAGCTTGGATCACTGACGAGGCTTTTGCCACGGCCGCTGCGAGGCTGTTGCGACTGAAGCAGATTTTTGCGCGCATCGAACAGTGGACCATGACCCAAACCAAGTTTGAGGCCATGCAAATTTTGAATCCACATGACATTCCTTGTGGCCCCATTTTGTCCATGAAGGAAATCGCGGCAGACGAGTCACTGCGCAAGACGGGCTCCATTGTCGAAGTCGACCATCCCACGCGTGGCAAATACCTGACGGTGGGCAATCCCATCAAGTTGTCGGACAGCGAAACCGAAGTCAAGCGCTCCCCGTTGCTGGGCGAGCACACTGAAGAGGTATTGGCTCAGTTGGGTTATGCCCCAGCTGAAATTGAGCAGATGCGAACCGAAGGTGTCATCTGAGTCGTCGGTGCCAAGGCGTTTGACTGCCCGATTAAAATCAATCCACCCATAGCAACACCGGAGCAGATGTGGCCAGACGCAAACAGCATCCGAGCGACCCCGATTCTGGCGGGCGACGCGTGATCAAAAAGTACCCCAATCGTCGCTTGTATGACTCGGCCTCTTCGGCCTACATCACCTTGGGTGACGTCAAAAAGATGATCATGGACCATGTGGATGTGGTCGTGTTGGACGCCAAAACCCAAGAAGATTTGACGCGCAGCATCTTGTTGCAAATCATCCTTGAGGAAGAGTCAGCGGGTATGCCCCTTTTCTCTGAGGCGGCTTTGTCCAACATGATTCGGTTTTATGGTCATGCCATGCAAGGGGTTTGGGGTCCTTTTTTTGAAGGTCAATTGCAGCGCATGATGGACATGCAACGCAAAATGACGGAACCTGCATCGACCCTGACCCCTGAGGGTTGGATGAACTTGGCGCAATCGGCCAATCCTTTTTTGGATGGTCTGAATGCCTATACCGATCAAATGCTGGGTGCGATGGGCATCAAGCGCAGCCCCAACTGAGGCACACCATGTCCGAACCCGCCAGCTTGCCCAAGGTGGGCTTTGTCAGTCTGGGATGCCCCAAAGCGCTGACTGACTCGGAATTGATCTTGACGCAACTCAGCGCCGAGGGCTACCAGACCAGCAAAACCTTTCAAGGCGCCGATTTGGTGATCATCAACACCTGTGGATTCATTGATGAGGCCGTTCAAGAGAGCTTGAACACCATCGGTGAAGCGTTGAATGAAAACGGCAAGGTGATTGTCACCGGTTGCCTGGGCGCCAAATCAGATGCAGATGGCGGCAATCTGGTGCGACAAATGCACCCCAAAGTGCTGGCGGTCACGGGGCCTCATGCCACCCAAGAGGTGATGGATGCGGTCCATTTGCATTTGCCCAAACCCCATGATCCCTTCACCGATTTGGTGCCGCAACCCGTCATCGGTCCGGCTGGGATCAAGTTGACGCCCAAGCACTATGCTTATCTGAAAATCAGCGAAGGTTGCAATCACCGCTGCACGTTTTGCATCATCCCATCGTTGCGTGGCGATCTGGTCAGCCGCCCCATCGGTGACGTGCTCAAAGAGGCCCAGGCCCTGCTCGAGTCCGGGGTCAAAGAGCTGTTGGTGATCAGCCAAGACACCTCGGCCTATGGCGTGGACACGCAGTACCGCACTGGGTTTTTTGAAGGGCGTCCCATCAAGACCAGGCCGCTTGAATTGGTGCGTGCCATGGGTGAATTGGCGGCACCACATGGGGCCTGGGTGCGATTGCATTATGTCTATCCTTACCCGTCTGTCGATGAGTTGATTCCATTGATGGCCGACGGCTTGATCTTGCCCTATTTGGATGTCCCGTTTCAACACAGCCATCCTGATGTGCTCAAGCGCATGAAGCGCCCAGCCAGTGGTGAAAAAAATCTGGAACGCATCCGTCGTTGGCGCGAGATGTGTCCACAATTGGTCATTCGCAGCACGTTCATTGCGGGTTTTCCTGGTGAGACCGAGGCCGAATTTGAGCACTTGCTCGATTTCATGCAAGAGGCTCAAATTGATCGGGCCGGTTGCTTTGCATACAGTCCTGTGCATGGGGCCATGGCCAACGAATTGCCTGGCATGCTGCCCGAGGACGAGCGCGAACGACGCAAAGCTGCGTTCATGTCGGTGGCCGAAGAGGTGTCCATGAACAAGTTGCAAGCGCGCATTGGACAAACCTTGCAGGTGTTGGTGGACAAAGCCTTGGGCGCAGGTCGACAAGGTGGGACAGGGCGTTGCTATGCCGATGCACCCGAGATCGATGGCCTGGTTCATTTGTTGCCACCCGACAAAATCAGCAAGCGCATTCAGGTGGGCAGTTTCACCCAAGCCCGAGTGGTGGCGACACAAGGCCACGACTTGGTGGCCATGCCGATCTGATGGGCCCAAAAAAAAAGGACCGGTCATCCAAAACCGATCCGTTCTTGTAAGATTGGTGCCCAGGAAGGGACTCGAACCCCCACGATGTTACTCGCTAGTACCTGAAACTAGTGCGTCTACCAATTCCGCCACCT
>CAWUNN010000270.1:0-3572 GCA_963923185.1 uncultured Limnohabitans sp.
CCCCCCACACTGCACGATCGCTGTGTGCCCATTGCAGGTTCTGCCAAGTCACTCGCCATGGATTCCAGTCGATGTGCAATTGCGGATCGCTGGCCGTCGTGGCCGGTACACAGTGCGCGGCCACCCGTCCCAACACGGCCAATGCCACACAAACGGTGGCCACCGTGGCCTCTGCATGGTGGGGCAGGGCGATCAACAAGCCCCCGGCCAAATTGCCCATCAAGATGGCCACAAAGGTGCCCATTTCGACCATGCCGTTGCCACCCGTCAGTTCGTGGGTTTGCAACACCTGGGGTAAATAGGCGTATTTGGCTGGACCAAACACAGTGGAGTGCAAGCCCATCAAAAAAGTACACAAAAGCAATGTGCCGACCTGATGATCGACAAATCCCCAGGCTGCCAACAGCATGATCAGGATCTCTAGGTTTTTGACGCCACGCATGAGTTGGTGCTTGGGCCATTTGTCCGCCCACTGTCCCGCGCTCGCAGAGAACAACAGGTATGGCAAGATGAACAACGCCCCAATCACCAAGCCTGCAATGTCAGGCGTCAACCAGGTCGACTGCAACCTATAGGTCACCAACACCGTGAACGCAAACTTGAACAAGTTGTCATTGGCAGCTCCACCCAGTTGCGTCAAAAAGTACGGTCCAAAGCGTCTTTGAGTCAACAGCTTGAATTGGTTGGCACGACCTGGCGGAGCATGGCCTGATGGGTTGGGCTGTGTCATCATGCTTCAGATGATATCGATCATGCGCAAAAGAATGACCATCACGTCATTCATTTAATACGATGTATATTATGTTAAGTTAATAAAATCAAACAGATCGACTCTCAGGCACGATGCGTGGGTACACCCACCCCTACCAAAGAACCCGAAAAACGATTCACGGCCGTGCCTTGATCTGAAGCCCCTTGAGGAAAGCCTCGATATAGATTTTTGAATCGGCATGCGGGCCGTTGTAGGCAAAGTCGTAAGCGGTCAAGCCTTTGTCGTTTTTGAGGGTGGGGTCAGCACCCTCTTCCAACAGCAACTTGGTGGCCATGGGATTGCCGTAATAAGCCGCCATCATCAACGGGGTGGTGCCATTGGGCGATGCGGCATCGATGTAGGCGTGCTCTTCGAGCAGCAACCTGATCATGGCACTGTCGCCCGCCGTTGCCGCATAGTGCAATGGCGTCCATCCAGGTTGGTTGACGTCGGCACCCCGCGCGATCAGTTGCTCAGCCAAATGAAGCTGACCATTGAAGGCCGCCATCATCAAGGGGGTTTCGCCCTTGGGGTTGAGTTGATTGACATGGGTGGTGCGCCAGGCGATCAGAACCTCGGCCACTTTCACGGCCTTTTTCTGCAGGGCCAAGGTCAAGGCAGGTTGCAGCTCGCTGGATGGGGTGTTGGGGTCAAAACCACGTTGCAGCAAGTTTTGAACGGTCACCGCGTCATCAAATTCAATGGCTTTGAAAAAACGGTCATAAGACTGAGCAAAAACAGTCGTAAATGCAATTGCCACAATGATCAAAATGAATTTCTTAAAGTGAATTCTCAACATACATGTGGCGTCAATGGATGATCTGATTAAATTATTTAAAATCAATTGGATTTTCACATTGATTAATCTAATGATTTAATATTGTGAAACAATTTTTGCGTGTTTTCAAAAGCCACCCGGCCCATCTCTTCTTGGGTGATCCCTTTGATCTGGGCCAATTGCTTGGCCACCCAAGGCACCAGGGATGGGTCATTGGTTTTGCCCCGATGTGGGGCCGGTGCCAAATAAGGGCTGTCGGTCTCGATCAAGATGCGGTCCATGGGCACCCATTGCGCGACGTCGCGCAAGTCTTGGGCATTCTTGAAGGTCAAGATGCCCGAGAACGAGATGTAAAAGCCCAAGTCAAGTGCAGCCTTGGCCACCTCGGCGGTTTCGGTGAAGCAGTGAAACACCCCACCCACACTGCCCGCAGAGCCATCTTCGCCCTCTTCTTTCAAAATCCTCAGGGTATCAGTCGAGGCGGCTCGGGTGTGGATCACCAAGGGCAGGCCCAGTTGGCGGGCAGCCTTGATGTGGCGTCTGAAGCGCTGTCTCTGCCACTCCATGTCCTGCACCGTGCGCTCGCCCAGTCGGTAGTAATCCAAGCCAGTCTCACCAATGGCCACCACTTTGTCTTTGGAACCCATCTCCAGCAATTGCTGCAGCGTCGGGTCGATCACCTGCTCTTCGTCGGGATGCACCCCTGCGGTGCACCAAAAATTGTCATGGGCCAAGGCCAGGGCATGGACCTGTTCAAAGGTCTCGACCTTGGTGGAGATCAACAAGGCCCTGAGCACGCCTTGGCGCTGCATGTCGGCGCGAATGTCATCGAGCCGAGCCACCAGCTCTGGAAAATTCAAATGGCAATGAGAGTCGAAATACATGGCTCAGATCATTCGGGACGCATGGCTTGGCGTGCGCGCAAGGCCCAGGCTTGCAGTTGCAAGCTGGCATTGAAAGGGTGCTCGACGTGGCGCGCCACACGATGAAGCTCTTGACACCATTGGGCCGCGAGGTGGGCCGATGGGCTTTTGGGCAAATCGTCCGCCATGAAGTATTGCGGACTGGCATGCAAGGCCACGGCCATCAGGTCATGGCTGAGCTTTTGCAGGCAAGACAAGGCCTCAGAGACCGAAAGTTGATCCAGCAAACCGGGCTGGCCCTTGGCCAACTGACGCGGCCATTGGCGCCAAGCTTGGCCGGTCAAGCCATCTGACTTGAAGCGTTCCAGGACCCAATTGGGGCTGCCGCCACTGGCGCGCCACAATGCGTCGACCTCTGTGTCCGGTACCCCTTGTTGTGTCAACCAAGCTTTGGCCTCAGCCACTGGGGGCATGTGCATGGCGTGACCCAGTACGCGGCTTCGGATGGTGGGCAGCAACAGGTGCACGGCATCGGTGGTCAGCACAAAGCGGGTGGCACCCGGTGGCTCTTCCAGGGTTTTGAGCAAGGCATTGGCCGAGATCGGGTTCATGCGATCGGCTGGATGAATCAAGACCACCTGGCCTTGCCCACCGAATCGGGTCTTTTGCGTGAAGGTGACCATCTCGCGAGCCGCTTCGACCTTGATGTCTTTGCTGGGTTTGCGCTTTTTGTCGTCGATCTCTTGTTGAGCCTTGTCGCCCAGGGGCCAACCCAAATCCAGTGCATGGGTCTCGGGCATCAAGACGCACAAATCGGCGTGGGTGTGCCGCGCAAAGCCATGGCAACTGGGGCATGTGCCACAAGCCCCATCAGGTGTGGGGTGGTCACACAACCACGCTTGGGTCAGAGCCAAGGCCAACTCGTACTGCCCGAGACCGGGCGGTCCATGCAACAACCAAGCATGACCAGGGCGATTCAACAATTCACGCAACTGGCGTTGCAACCAAGGCGCCAATGAGGTGACGACTTCGCTCATGGAGTTGCCCCCAACGGCTTGAGCGCACCTTGATCCATCAAGGCCTGGGTCAATTGCTGCCAAACCTGACCTCGCTCTTGAGCGGCATCGAGGCGGATGAAACGTTCTGGCGAAGATTGGGCACGCTGGGCATAGCCTTGGTG
>CAWUNN010000271.1:0-3564 GCA_963923185.1 uncultured Limnohabitans sp.
GGCCACGTCAGCGAAAAAATATACGCCGAGCTGCAACCTCAATGGAAGGCTGCTTACCAAGCTGCCCACGCGCCGCTGGACGCTGTCCACAAACAAGCCGTGACGCGCCGCCAGGCCTTGATCGAAGAGGCCGTGGCGCTGTCGCAAAAGCCTGGGTTGCCCCTGGAGCAAATCAAAGCACTGCAACAGCGTTGGCAAGAGCAGTCTCACGCCCATGCGCTGGATCGGCGCACCGAACAAAAAATGTGGGAAGCTTTTCGCAGCCCCATCGATGCCTTGTTTCAACGCAAATCGCAAGAGCGCGAGCAAGCCCAAGCCGTGCTCAATGCGCACGACAAAGCGGTGCTCGAGGCCGCCAAAGCCCTTGAGGCCGCTTGCAAGTCAGGTGACCCCGTGGCCATTCGTGCAGCCACCCAAACCCTGCAACAAGTCAGTCGGGGCACGCCAGTGCCAGCAGCTGATGCGCCACTGGCCCCAGTCAAAGATGCAACCGTGCCTGCTGCCGACGCATCACTGGCTCAAGCCAGCCCTGAACCATTGCCCGAATCGGCCGAATCAGCGCCTGAATCACCCCCGCAACCCGTGGTGGACAAACCCGTTCGCAAAGTGGTGGCCGTTCGTGGTGATGATCGACCTGGCATGAAAAAAGCCGAGGTGGCGCCTGCGGGCAAAGGCCCACGCCATGGCGCCATGGGCCGACCCGACAGGGGGGAGCGCATGCCACGCGCCGACCGACCCAGTCGAGGCGATCGCGATGCCCAGCCGCGCGGACCGCGATTGGGCGATGCCGCCTTCAGGGCCATGAAGCATGCCCAAGACATGGCCGATTTGGCCCTTAAAAAACTGGCTGCTCAAGCCCATGGCGAAGTGGTGTCGCAAATTGTCAGCGCCTGGAAGGATCGCTCAGCCGAGCAGTTGCCCTTGGCTCGCGAATTGGGCGCCAAACTCAACCCCGCTCAACGTCAAGCTTGGCAAGCCGCTTTGGGTCAGTCACCCACGGGTCAAGCGGATGCTTCCCTGTTGCGACTTGAAATTGCAGCCGAAGCCCCCACACCGGCACAGCACTTGGAGGCCCGCCGGACCCTGCAGTTGACTTTGCTCACACAGCGACATCAGGCCACGCCACGCGAGACCTGGGCAGGTGATGTGGAGAAAGTGCTCAGCAGCCCGTATGCCGAGGACACGGCCAAGCGCTTGCAAACCGTGCTCAAAGTGTTTTTGCGCTGACTCGCTGCCAACCCCCTGACCGCCAACGCAATACTTCGGCGCGACACACACCGTCTGACTCTGACCAGTCAGACAGCACACTGCGCTGCAAACCCTCGCCCAAGTCGTGATCGGCGGGACGGTGGGTGTGACCATGGATCAAATGGCTGGCCTGGGCTTGCTTGAGCCAGAGTCGAGTCAGGTCGGCGTTGGCATCGGCGTGGGTCACGCGCTGTTGCTGGTGTTGGCGGCTTTGCTCGCGCATTTGCTGTGCCAGCTGCAAACGTTCAGCCAGGGGTTGTGCCAAAAAAGTCTGTTGCCACTGACTGCTTCGCACTTGCTGCCTGAAAACCATGTACTCGGTGTCGTCGGTGCACAATGCATCGCCATGGCTGAGCACGCAACTCTGATCCGACAGCAGCAAAGTGCACGGGTCGTCGAGCACTTGCATTAGTGCTTCTTGTGCAAAGCGTGAGCCCGTTAAAAAATCGCGGTTGCCCGGCAACCAAAATAAACTCAGACGCTGGGCATGCAGGCCTAAGGTCTGCACACATTGCCGCTCGAAGCTGGCACTGGGGTCATCCAACACATCATCACCCACCCACACTTCAAACAAGTCGCCCAACACCAACACGGCTTGAGCCGGGGTGCTTTGCAGCAGTTGAAAAAAAGCCTGCACAAGGGCAGGCGTTGAGACTTGCAGATGCAGGTCAGAGACCACATCCACGCAGTCCCAGTGTCTGCCATCCAGCAATTTCAGGGGCGCAGACATCTGGGCTGGGATCAAATTCAAACAGCGACGGCTTTTTCGATGACCACAGGTTCTTTGGGCACATCGTCATGAAAACCGCTGCGCCCAGTGCTGACGCCGCGAATTTTGTCGACCACTTCGGCGCCTTTGACCACTTTGCCAAACACCGCATAACCCCATCCTTGCAAGGAAGGGGCCGTGTGGTTCAAAAAGTCGTTGTCTGCCACATTGATGAAAAACTGAGCAGTGGCCGAGTGCGGATCTTGGGTGCGGGCCATGGCAATGGTGTAACGATCGTTTTTCAGCCCATTGTTGGCTTCGTTTTGGATGGGTGCGGCAGTGGATTTTTGCTGCATCTTGGCATCAAACCCGCCGCCTTGGATCATGAAGCCATCGATCACACGGTGAAAAATGGTCTGGTCATAGTGCCCTTTGGCCACATACTCCAAAAAATTGGCGGTGGACTGGGGGGCCTTGACGGCGTCGAGTTCAAGGGTGATCACGCCGTGACCTTGGACATGCAATTCAACTTGAGGTTGGCTCATGGTGTAACGATGGTTGCAGATTGAATGATGACCGGTGTGCGAGGCACATCGGAGCGAAACGGGCCGCCTGGGCCGGTGGGCAAAGATTTGATGCGGTTGACCACATCCATGCCACTGACCACATGACCAAAGGCGACATAACCTGGCGATTGAGCCGAAGGATCCAAAAACGCATTATCACTGACATTGATAAAGAATTGAGCGGTTGCCGAGTTCGGGTCTTGGGTGCGGGCCATGGCGATGGTGCCGATTTGGTTGCGCGGCCCACCCTTTTGCAAGGCTGATCGCCCCTCGTGAGCGATGGGCGCTTTAGTGGGGCGCTCTTGGTACTTGGGGTCATAGCCCCCACCTTGGATCATGAAGCCATCGATCACCCGATGAAAAATCGTGCCGTCATAGTGTTTGTCTTTGACATAAGACACAAAATTGGCCACGGTCACAGGGGCCGCATTGGCATTGAGCTCGATCACGACTTCCCCCAAGTTGGTGGCCAACTTCACGCGCGAAGCCACCGCATCGGCGGCCCAAGCCGTCGCACAAAAAACGGTGGCACTGCTCAAAGTGATCAACAGGTGTCTGAGAAATTTCATGGTCAAAGGGTTCGGCTCAGGGTCGGGTGGACGGATCAAGTGAATTGATTTTTTGGGTCAATCGCCATTTGTCTGGGCTGGCCTGAAGGGCTTTTTGATACAGACGCTGGGCCTGCATATTCAACACGTCGGCCAAGTTTTCTAGGGCTTGGGGGTATTGTGCATCCATGCGCAAGGCTTCTTCAAAAGCCCTTTGGGCCCCATCGAGATCGCCTTTTTTCAGCAACAAAGCGCCCAAATTGTTGTGCGGCTCGGGCAATTCGGGGTGATCCTGAGTCAAAGTCACGTAATTCTGAATGGCTTGTTCGGTTTGACTCAGTTTCTCTTGGGCCAGGGCTTGCCAAAACCTGATTTTAGGGTCGCGTGGTGTGACCTCTAAGGCCTGTTGGGTCAGTTGCAACACCTGATCATAGTGGGCTTGCCTGAGTTGGACTTCGATCTGACGGTGACTGACTGTGTTTTGTGCCAGGGC
>CAWUNN010000272.1:0-3549 GCA_963923185.1 uncultured Limnohabitans sp.
ATGTGTATAAGAGACAGCAGCATGGTGCTGTACGGCCTGTGCGGTCGTTGCAAAAAACCCGCACCCCGCAAAGCTCAGGCCTGATCTTTTCGATTCAAGCCCAGCCGCTCGATCACCGCCTTTTCAGAGAAAAAGCTCTCGCGTGCAAAGCGGGTGTAGTCCTCGGTGTTTTTGTAAATGACGGTCTGGTCGTACTTGTCAAAGGTGGCCAACACGGCCGGGTCTTCCAAGGTTTTTTTGAATGCATCGTGGATGACCCGCACCACCGCTGGGTCCATGTTTTTGGGGCCACAGACCCCAAACGGTGAATCTGACACGGTGGCATAACCCAACTCATTGAGGGTCGGCACCTGCGACCAACGTTTGGTGCGTTTGCTGCCATAGGTGGCCAACAGCCGCAAGCGACCGGCATCCACATGCGGCCCCCAGCCGGTGGCGTCGCTGGCGGCCATCACATGTCCACCCAACAAGGCTTGCATGTTTTCGGCGTTGCCCTTGAACGGGACATGGTTGAGCACGATGCCCGCTCTCATGGCAAATTCTTCCATCGCCAGGTGCGGGCTGGTGCCCGTACCGGTCGAGCCATAAGTGAATTGGCCAGGCTTGGCCTTGGCAAAGTCCACCAAGTCTTTGATGCTCTTGATGGGCGAGTCGGCTTGTACCACCAGGCCAAAGGTATACCCTGTGAGGCAAGCGATCCACGTGAAGTCACGCAAAGTGTCAAATGACACTTTTTGCATGTGCGGTATCCGATATGCACTTTGGGGAATTTGGCACAGACTGTGACCATCGGGTCGAGCGGTCAACATGTCCATCGCACCCAACAACCCACCGGCCCCGGGCTTGTTGTCCACCAGCACCTGTTGCCCCAAGACCTTGCTGGCGCTGTCGGCGATGCTGCGCATGACCACGTCGGTGGAACCCCCTGCCGGCCAAGGGCAGGTGTATTTGATCGGGCGTCCCGGAAAAGTTTGCGCCCAAGCCAAACCAGCCCAGGTGCTGGCGCCGGCTGCGCCGAGAAAAATGCGTCTTTTCATTTCAAATTCAACTGGTTGATTGACTTCACGCCACGTGCAATTATCAACGCCACAGCTCATGTCAGACACCAGGTTAACGCCAAGTCGCTGGAACAGGGTGACAGCCAGGGGGCCTCAAATGGGTTATCGTGCACGCTCAAGACTGCCACCCATGGACCCTAGAACCCGCCAGCTGCTGCACGACCCCATTGCCCCGACGCTGATCCGCCTGGCCATACCCAGCACTTTGGTCATCGTGGCGCAACTGTTGGCCGGTCTGGCCGAGACCTGGTACGTCAGCCGCTTGGGCACCGATGCCTTGGCCGCCATGGCTTTGGTGTTTCCGGTGTTGATGCTGACCCAAATGATGTCCTCTGGCGCCATGGGAGGCGGCATCAGTTCTTCGATTGCCCGCGCCTTGGGGGCTGGGCAAACCCAAAAAGCGCAGGCGCTTTTCTTCCATGCCATGCTGATCGCCTTGGCCTTGGGTGTGTTGTTCACCCTGGTCATCGTCGGCGGAGGCGTTTGGCTGTACGCTTGGATGGGGGGCACGGGCTTGTCGGCCGAGATGGCCCATGCGTATTCAAATTGGTTGTTTTCGGGCACGGTGCTCATTTGGATCTTCAATGCCTTGGTCTCGGTCGTGCGTGGCTGCGGCAACATGTGGGTCCCTGCCAAAGTGATCACCGTGGGCACTGCCTTGGTGTGTGCGGTATCCCCCGCCTTGATCTGGGGTTGGGGCGATTGGCCTGGCGTGGGCATGCTGGGCGGCGCTTGGGTGCTGCTGGTGTACTACGCTTTGGGCTGCTTGGTGCTGCTGGCCTATTTGGCCTCGCCACGCAGTCTGCTCAGACCCAGACTGAAGGATGCCACTTGGCAATCGGCTTTGTTCAAACAAATCTTGGGTGTGGGTTTGGCCGCCATGGTCTCAGCGGCTTGCACCAACATCGCCATTGCCACGGCCACTTCATTGATGGGACAACTGGGCCCAGAGGTGCTGGCCGGGTATGGGACATCGGCCAGACTCGAGTACATCATGGTGTCTCTGGTTTTTGGCTTGGGCAGCCCCTTGGTGGCCATGGTGGGCACCAGCATCGGGGCCGGCCACAAAGAGCGGGCCTTGAAAGCCACTTGGATCGGTGCGGCCATGGCTTTTGCAATCACCGAGACGATCGGGCTGGCGGCCGCGGCATTTCCGCAATGGTGGATCGGTCTGTTCACAGACGATGAGGCTGTGGTGGCCGCCGGGTCCCATTACCTGCATTGGGTCGGACCTTGTTATGGCTTTTTTGGCTTGGGGTTGGTGTTGTACTTTGCCTCGCAAGGGGCCGGCAAGATGTTTTGGCCGGTGTTGGGCAATGTGTTGCGCCTGATCTTGGCGGCGGCAGGCGGCTGGTGGGCCTGGTCGTTGGGGGCCGGCATGAACGGGGTCTTTTTCTTCCAAGCCCTGGGCTTGTTGTCTTATGGACTGCTGGTGGCTTGGGCCGTGCGGCGCGGGGTTTGGTTCAAGGCCTGAGCTTCAATCGGCCTCGCCTTGGCGATACAACAAGCCCTGCCCCAAGCGGTCCAGACAAATCTCGGCGGTCCAAGGCAACATCAAGGCGCCACAACGGCTGTCCCTGAACATGCGCTCCAGCGGGTAAGTTTTCAGCATGGCTTGACCACCACAGACTTTGACCGCCTCTGAACAAATGTCGGCACTGGCCTCCATCACCGTGTGCTGACAGGCCAGCGCACGCAGCCGCTCAGCGCGGCTGGGGTCGCATCGATATTCAGAGGTGGTGCGATGAAACAAGGCCCAAGCCTGTTGCAACTTGACGTACATCTGGGCCAAAGCAATTTGCTTGGTGGGGTACATGCGTCGCTTGACATGCACACCGGGGACTTCGGCGCGCAAATAGGCCACCGTGAAGTCAAACGCCGCTTGGGCCAGCCCCATGTAAGTGGGGGTCAAGGTCATGAACATGTGCGGAAAACGGCTGGCCGCTTGCGCATACACCCCGGGCGGCATCATGGGAGAGAGTTCGTCGACAAAAACGTCTTTCAACACCAAGGTGCGCGAGACCGTGGCACGCATGCCCAAAGGATCCCAATCGCCCTCGACGCTCAAGCCAGGGGTTTGCGCATCCACGGCCACAAACAAGGTGTGGCGCATGCTGGCGTCGGCCACATCTTCGGTGCACAACACCCCATAGCTGTCGGCGTGACCTGACAAGGAGGCAAAGATTTTGCGGCCATTGAGCACCCAACCGCCGTCGACTTTTCGTGCCGATGTACCAAATGGAATTTTGCCCGCGGCCGCCGCGCTGCCCTCGGAAAAAGGTTGGGCGTAGATCTTGCCGGCCAACATGCGCGCATGGTGATGCTCTCGGTTGCGCTCGTGCACCGCCCTTTGCTCAGGCGTCAAATCCAGCTGATCGACCATGTCGGCGGTCCACAAGGCATTGGCGTTGTGCATGTTGAAGGTGTTGGCCGTGGCCCCGCAGTAATAGGCGATGCGACTGGCCACCAACATGTAGCTTCGGTAGTCGGC
>CAWUNN010000273.1:0-3545 GCA_963923185.1 uncultured Limnohabitans sp.
TCAGATGTGTATAAGAGACAGGCGCCACACCCGCCATCAGCGCAGGGACCGTTTGACGGACCCAATCGACCTCGTCTTGTGGCACTTCAAAGACCAGTTCATCGTGAACTTGCATGATCATGCGGGTGCGACGCCGCTGCTGATCCAAGGCCTTTTGAATCTGATTCATGCTCATTTTAATGAGGTCGGCGGCAGTGCCTTGCATGGGCGCATTGATGGCAGCGCGTTCGGCACCTGCTCGGCGTGGTCCGTTGGGTGAATTGATCTCGGGCAAATACAAGCGCCTGCCAAAAACAGTCTCGACATAGCCCTGGGCTTTGGCCTGGGTTCGGGTCTCGTCCATGTATCGCTTGACCCCTTCAAAGCGTTGAAAGTACCGCTCGATGTAATTGCGGGCAGCGGTGTTATCGATGTCCAGCGCTTTGGCCAGTCCAAACGCACTCATGCCATAGATCAAACCGAAATTGATCACCTTGGCGTACCGCCGCTGATCTGAGCTGACCTGATCCGGGGGCAATCCAAACACTTCGGCTGCGGTGGCGCGGTGCACGTCCATCCCTTCATGAAATGCACGCAACAAAGCCGCATCTTGGCTGATGTGCGCCATGATGCGCAATTCAATCTGACTGTAGTCTGCGCTGGCGATCAAACACCCTGGGCTGGCCACAAAAGCTTCGCGCACCCGACGCCCCTCGATGGTGCGAATCGGAATGTTTTGCAAATTGGGCTCATTGCTGGACAAACGACCCGTCACGGCCACCGCCTGGGCATAGTGGGTGTGGACTCGCCCAGTGGCGGGGTCTGCCATGGCAGCCAGCTTGTCGGTGTAGGTGCCCTTGAGCTTAGACAAGCTGCGATGCTCCAAAATCACCTTGGGCAATGGAAAGTTCTCGGCCAGTTTTTCCAACACCTCCTCATCGGTGCTGGCCGCGCCAGTCGCGGTTTTTTTGACCACAGGCATGCCTAACTTGTCAAAAAACACCTCGCCAATTTGCTTGGGTGAGCCCAAATTAAAGGGCTGTCCAGCCAACTCAAAAGCTTGGCGCTCCAGCTCCAATATCCGCTGCCCCAACTCATGGCTTTGCTGGGCCAGGGCTTGGGCATCGATCAACACGCCATTGCGCTCCATTCGGTAAAGGCTCTCTGAGCTGTCGATTTCAAGCTGATAAATGCGTTGCAAATCGGGCACTTCTTGCAAGCGAGGCCACAACAGTTGGTGCACTCGCAGGGTGTAATCGGCGTCCTCACACGAATAACGGGCAGCTTGCTGCAATTCGACCTGTGCAAATGAGATCTGATGAGCGCCTTTGCCGCACAGGTCTTCAAAGCTCAGCCCTTTCAGACCCAAATGTCGCAAGGCCAAACTCTCTAGGCCATGCGGTTTGTGCACCTCGAGCACATAACTTTGCAGCATGGTGTCGTGCGCATAACCTTGGACTTCGATTCCGTGGTTGGCCAACACATGGCGATCGAACTTGATGTGCTGACCCACCTTGAGGGCTGAGGGGCTCTCCAACCAAGGACGCAGGTGGCGCAGCACCAGATCCAATGCCAATTGATCAGGGCAGCCTGGGCCGTTGTGTCCCAAGGGGATATAGGCTGCAGAACCAGGTTCGGTGGCCAACGAGATGCCCACCAAGCGCGCTTGCATGCTGTTCAAGGCCGTGGTTTCGGTATCGATGCAGGTCAATGGCGCTGAACCGATGCGTTTCACCCAGCGCAGCAGGTGGTCTTCATCGAGCACGGTCTCATAGACCACCTCGCTGATCGATTGAGCGGCAGGCTCAGGTTCGTCAAATAAACCAGGGCTCAAGGTCGGTGCAGGCCTGGGTTTGGGTTCCCCACTGGCATCAATCGCCTTGGCAGCCAAGGACTTGAAGCCGTACTGCACATAAAACTGGGCCAATGCTTCGGCCTGAGGTTCTGCCAACAGCAATTGACCCAATTGGGGCAAGCCGCTGACATGGTCGCTCAGATCGCAATCGGTTCGAATGTGCAACAACTGCCGCGCGGTGGGCAACCAAGACAGCGATTGACGCAAATTCTCACCCGCCACGCCTTTGATGTCGTGGGCCTGTTTCAAAAGATTGTCCAGGCTGCCGTACTCTTGCAACCATTTGGCTGCGGTTTTGGGACCCACTTTGGGCACGCCAGGCACATTGTCCACCGCATCACCCACCAGGGTTTGGTAGTCCAACATGAGTTCAGGCGGCACACCAAATTCGGCGACCACCCCTTGGACATCGCGCCGTTTGCCGTTCATGGTGTCGACCATGGTCACTTGTTCGTTGACCAATTGACTCAGGTCTTTGTCGCCACTTGAAATGATCACTCGCACCCCCTGGTGCGAGGCCACATGAGCCAAGGTGCCGATCACGTCATCGGCCTCGACCCCGGGCACATTCAGCACCGTCCAACCCATCAAACGCACCAACTGATGAATCGGCTCGATCTGGGTGCGTAAATCATCGGGCATCGGGGAGCGATTGGCCTTGTACTGAGGGTAAATCTCATCCCTGAAGGTCGGCCCTTTGGCGTCAAACACACACGCGGCATACAGCGCAGGCACCTCTTTGCGCAGGCTGTTCATCATGTTGATCATGCCGCGAATGGCACCCGTGGCCGGGCTGGTCGGGTCGCCTGGGTTGACCCGCAAGTCGGGCATGGCATGGAAGGCTCGGTACAGGTAACTCGAGCCGTCTACCAGCAATAGGGTGGGCGGGGTATCGGTCATGCCTGCATTGTCGTTGGTTTCACCCCCGTCAGTGTGTCACACCCTACAATGCCAATAGATCACATCAATCGATTAGTCCAAGCGTCATGGCTGTTTTCACCACTGTCCCACCCGAACAAGCTCAAAGCCTGGCCGAGCACCTGCAATTGGGCAAGATCACAGAATTGCGCGGCATCGAAGGTGGCATCGAAAACACCAACTACTTCTTGACCACCGATCAGGGTGAGTACGTCTTGACCTTGTTTGAAAGGTTGAGCTTTGAGCAACTGCCTTTTTACCTCTTTTTGATGAAACACCTGGCCTCTAAAGGCATGGCCGTCCCCGATCCATCGGTGGACGCTCAAGGTGAGATTGTGTTTGAACTCCAAGACAAACCTGCGGCAGTGGTCAATCGCCTGCGCGGCGCCAGCGTGCTTTCGCCAGAGCCCACACATTGCGCCACCGTCGGTGCCGCTTTGGCTCAAATGCACTTGGCTGGACAAGATTTTCATCGCAGCCAACCCAATCTGAGAGGACTGCCTTGGTGGGAAGAAACGGCTGTATCGGTTCGACCCCATCTGAACCCCGCTCAATTGACCTTGCTGAATCAAGAGTTGGCTTTCCAGTGCCATGTGGCACAAAGCCCAGCCTATGCGGCCCTGCCCAAAGGCCCCATACATGCCGACCTGTTTCGAGACAACGTCATGTTCGACCAAGGCCAGTTGAGCGGTTTTTTTGATTTTTACTTTGCGGGTGTTGACCATTGGGCATTTGACCTGAGCGTTTGCCTCAATGACTGGTGCATCGATCTGTCCTCTGGGGCTTGGGACGT
>CAWUNN010000274.1:0-3514 GCA_963923185.1 uncultured Limnohabitans sp.
CCAAGTCGGCCGCCTTGGGTGCGCCCGATTTGGTGCGCTACAGCGGCTTGATGGATGCATCTCAAGGTTTTGTGATCACCGAAATCTTGGACAGCTTTCCCTTTGCGCTGCACGCCAAGGTGCTCGACATTGGCTGCGGCAAGGGTCGCTTCATGACCGCCTTGGCACAACGCCATGCGCATTTGCAGGTGCAACTGTTTGATTTGCCTGCGGTGGTCGAGTTGGCGCGCCAACGCCTGGAACAAGCGCAGTTGTTGCAGCGAGCTCAATGCGTGGGAGGCAGTTTTGTCGACGACCCGTTGCCTCTCGGGGCCGATTTGGTGACCTTGGTTCGGGTGTTGCACGATCACGACGATGACACCGTGTTGGCTTTGCTGCGCAAAGTCTGTGAGGTCTTGCCATCGGGGGGGCGGGTGATGATCGCCGAGCCCATGTGCTTGCCCAACGGCCAGGGCGAAGTGGTCGACCCGTATTTCCACTTTTACCTCTTGGCCATGGGTGCAGGGCGGTTGCGCAAGCCCAGTGAAATCGAGCAATTGTTGATCCGCAGCGGATTCTCGGGCGTGGAGCAAGTGCCCACCGCCATGCCCATCCATGCCCAAATCGTCACCGCCCAAAAAATAGGTGTAAACCCTAAATCTGGAGATAAATCGTCAATTTAGATTGACATTTATCAATGTAAACTGAAAATGAACACATGAAAGCCCAAGCCATCGTCTTCCGCCAGCCCAAACAAGTCGGTATGCAGGCACTGGAACTGTGCACGCCAGGCCCCGATGACCTCGAGGTGGCGGTGCACTACAGCGGCATCAGCACCGGGACCGAGCGTCTGTTGTGGGACGGCAGCATGCCAGCATTTCCAGGCATGGGGTATCCCCTGGTGCCTGGCTATGAAGCCGTGGGTGAAGTGCTCTGGGCAGGTGAGGGTTCGGGTTGGCAAGTGGGCCAACGGGTGTTTGTGCCTGGTGCGCACTGCTGGACCCAAGGCGTGCACAGCCTGTTTGGTGGCTCGGCCTCGCGCTTGGTGGTGCCGCATCAGCGGGTGGTCGCCGTCGATGACATTCAAGGTCCACAGGCGGTGATGTTGGCCTTGGCCGCCACGGCCTATCACACGGTGGCAGCAGGGGGCACCCGCGCGCCATTTGCACCGCCAGAACTCATCGTCGGTCATGGCGTCATGGGTCGATTGCTGGCCCGCTTGACAGTGGCCTCAGGTGCACCTGCACCCGTGGTGTGGGAAACCCAAGCCGCACGCAGCGACGGGGCAAAGGGCTACACCGTGATGCGTCCCCAAGACGATGACCGACGCGATTACGCCACGGTCTATGACGTCAGCGGTGACTCCAGCCAACTCAATGACCTGATCGCTCGTGTGCGACCGGGTGGCGAGGTGGTGCTGGCCGGTTTTTACAAAAGCGACATTTCATTTGCCTTTGCCCCTGCCTTCATGCGCGAAGTGCGCTTGCGCATTGCGGCCGAATGGAAACGCTCTGATCTGCTGGCTGTGCAGCAGTTGATCGCCACGGGGCGCTTGTCGTTGGACGACTTGATCACCCACGTTCAAAGCCCGACGCAGGCCGAAGCCGCCTATTCGACGGCATTCGCAGACGCCCAATGTTTGAAGATGGTTCTCGACTGGAGCACGCAATCATGGACATGAAACCCCCCAAAGAAACCCAGATCATTGCCATTTATGGCAAAGGTGGCATTGGCAAAAGCTTCACCTTGGCCAACCTCAGCTACATGATGGCGCAACAAGGGCGACGGGTGCTGCTGATTGGCTGTGACCCCAAGAGCGACACCACCAGTTTGCTGTTTGGTGGCAAAGCCTGTCCCACCATCATCGAAACCTCGTCGCGCAAAAAACTCGCTGGCGAAGAGGTGCAAATTGGCGATGTCTGCTTCAAGCGCGACGGCGTGTATGCCATGGAGCTGGGCGGCCCCGAAGTGGGCCGAGGCTGTGGCGGGCGCGGCATCATCCATGGATTTGAAACCCTGGAGAAACTGGGTTTTCACGAGTGGGGCTTTGACTACGTGCTGCTGGACTTTTTGGGCGACGTGGTGTGCGGTGGCTTTGGATTGCCGATTGCACGCGATCTGTGTCAAAAGGTGATCGTGGTGGGCAGCAACGACTTGCAGTCGCTGTATGTCGCCAACAACGTGTGCTCTGCGGTCGAGTACTTCCGCAAACTGGGTGGCAATGTCGGCGTGGCGGGCATGGTCATCAACAAAGACGATGGCACCGGTCAAGCCCAGGCCTTTGCGCAAAACGCGGGCATTCCGGTGCTGGCCTCGATTCCTGCCAATGAGGACATTCGCCGCAAAAGCGCCAGCTACGACATCATTGGCAAGCTCGATGGTGAGTGGGGGCCGTTGTTCGCAGGACTGGCCGATCAAGTGGCCGAAGCGCCACCACGTCAGCCCAAGCCGCAAACCCAAGACCAACTGCTGGCGCTGTTTGATTCTGACGCAGTGGGCCGCGATGTGGTCTTGCAACCGGCCAGTCAGACCGACATGTTGGGTCATGCACCGGCACCCAAACCCAGTTTTGAGGTCGTCTACGACGAGGCCTGAACATGAACCACCGCGTCATCCCCATCCAACCTGCCAGCGCCGAACAGGCCCCCAGTGAAGGGGTGTCTTGCAGCCAGGGTGCCCAGCAGATGCGCGCCAGTGCCGAGTCTGCAGGCAAGGCCGAGGTGTTGGCGCAATACGACCGCGACTACCCGCGCGATGCGCAACAGGGGCCGCATGATCAACCCCAAAGCATGTGCCCGGCCTTTGGCTCGTTGCGAGTCGGTTTGCGCATGCGCCGTGTCGCCACCATTTTGTCGGGCTCTGCATGCTGTGTGTATGGACTGACTTTCACTTCGCATTTTTATGGCGCTCGACGCAGTGTGGGTTACGTGCCATTCAATTCAGAGACTTTGGTGACTGGCAAATTGTTTGAAGACATTCGCGAAGCGGTGTTTGCCCAAGCCGATCCAGACAAAGTCGATGCTGTGGTCATCATCAATTTGTGTGTGCCCACTGCCAGTGGCGTGCCCTTGCAGCTGCTACCCCAAGAGATCAATGGGGTGCGCGTGATCGGCATCGATGTGCCGGGTTTTGGTGTGCCCACCCATGCCGAGGCCAAAGATGTGTTGGCCGCCGCCATGTTGCGCTACGCCAAGAAAGAGGTCATGAACGGCCCGGTGATGGCCCCCAAAGGCGGTCGCCAAACGCAACCCACCATCGCCTTGCTGGGTGAGATGTTCCCCGCCGACCCCGTGGGCATTGCCCAGTTGATTGCACCCATGGGCTTGGGTGTCGGGGCGGTGGTGCCCATGCGCGAGTGGCGCGAGTTGTATGCGGCCTTGGACAGCGTGGCCGTGGCTGCCATCCATCCGTTTTACACCGCCAGCGTGCGCGAGTTCCAAGACATTGGTCGCCCCATCATCGGCTCGGCCCCAGTGGGGGTCGAGGGCGTGCAATCGTGGTTGGCCGATTTGGGGCAACAGTTGAACGTGCCCTC
>CAWUNN010000275.1:0-3452 GCA_963923185.1 uncultured Limnohabitans sp.
ACATGGGCGCGGTGCGCAAGTACATGCCCATCACCTGGCTGACCTCATTGTTGGGCTCGCTGGCGTTGATTGGCACACCGTTCTTCTCGGGGTTTTACTCCAAAGACAGCATCATTGAAGCGGTCGCAGAAAGTCACCTCAGTGGTGCTGCATTTGCCCACTTTGCCGTGTTGGCCGGCGTGTTCATCACCGCGTTCTATTCATTTCGCATGTACTTCTTGGTCTTCCATGGCCAAGAGCGCTACGACCAAAACCCTGACGCCCATGCCCATGATGACCATCACGATGATCATCATGGCGATCACCATGGACACAGCCAGCCCCACGAATCACCGTGGGTGGTGACTTTGCCCTTGGTGCTGTTGGCCATCCCATCGGTGATCATCGGCTTTTACACCATCGAGCCCATGTTGTTTGGCGAATTCTTTGCCGATGCCATTTGGGTCGACGCCGATCGCCATCATGTCATGCACGAACTCGAAGAGGCCTTCCATGGCCCCATTCAAATGGCCGTGCATGCCTTCTCAAGCGCACCATTCTGGTTGGCCTTGGGGGGTGTGGTGGTGTCTTGGTACATGTACCTGATCAACCCCAAAATCCCGGCTGCGCTCTCACGCATGTTGCGCCCCTTGGTGGTCGTCCTGGAGAACAAGTACTACATGGACTGGATCAACGAGAACATCTTGGCCCGCCTGGCCCGTGGTTTGGGCCTGGGCTTGTGGAAGGGGGGTGATCAAGCCATCATCGACGGCGCCGTGGTCAACGGATCTTGGCGTTTGGTGGGTTGGATCTCGGGCGTGGCCCGACAACTTCAATCGGGCTTTCTGTACCACTATGCCTTGCTGATGATCCTGGGTGTCTTCATGTTGATGACCTGGTTCGTTTGGCTCAACCCCTGATCAACAGAGAGAACAAACATGGGATTGTTAAGCCTTGCCATTTGGACCCCCATCGCCTGTGGCGCTTTGCTGCTGGCCTTGGGTCGCGATGACCAAGCCAAAGTCGTGCGCTGGTTTGCACTGATCGGCAGCTTGGTCAGTTTGCTGGTCACCGTGCCTTTGTACACCGGCTTTCAACTCGGCACAGCCGATTTGCAATTTGTTGAAAAGTTCATGTGGATCGAGCGATTCAACATCAATTACCACTTGGGCGTTGACGGCATCTCGCTGTGGTTTGTTTTGTTGACCGCTTTCATCAACGTGATCGTGGTGATCGCTGGGTGGGAAGTCATCACCGAGCGCGTCAACCAGTACATGGGTGCGTTCATGATCTTGTCGGGCCTGATGATTGGCGTGTTCAGCGCGGTGGACGCCATGCTGTTTTACGTCTTCTTCGAGGCCACGCTGATCCCCATGTACCTGATCATCGGCATCTGGGGCGGGCCGCGCAAAATTTACGCCGCCTTCAAATTTTTCCTCTACACGCTGCTGGGCTCTTTGCTGATGCTGATTGCCCTGATCTACCTGTATCTGGTCTCGGGTGGCAGCTTTGATTTGTTTGAATGGCACCAACTGCAGCTGCCTGGTTTTGTCCAAACCCTGTTGTTCTTTGCTTTCTTTGCGGCCTTTGCCGTCAAAGTGCCGATGTGGCCCGTTCACACTTGGTTGCCCGACGTGCACGTCGAAGCCCCCACCGGTGGTTCGGCCGTGCTGGCCGCCATCATGTTGAAGCTGGGTGCTTATGGCTTTTTGCGCTTCTCGCTGCCCATCACCCCTGACGCCGCCCACGAGTGGTCCACGCTGATCATCACCTTGTCTCTGATCGCGGTGATTTATGTGGGCTTGGTCGCCATGGTGCAACAAGACATGAAAAAACTGGTGGCTTACTCATCGGTGGCGCACATGGGTTTTGTCTCGTTGGGCTTTTTCATCTTCAACGACTTGGGGGTCTCGGGTGCTTTGGTGCAAATGATCGCCCACGGCTTTGTCTCGGGCGCCATGTTCTTGTGCATCGGCGTGTTGTACGACCGCGTTCACTCGCGTGAGATCGCAAGCTACGGAGGTGTCGTCAACACCATGCCCAAATTTGCAGCCTTTGCCCTGTTCTTTGCCATGGCCAACTGTGGCTTGCCCGGCACCGCTGGGTTTGTCGGTGAGTGGATGGTGATCTTGGGCGCGGTGGACCACAACTTCTGGGTGGGGTTGGCGGCCGCATCGGCTTTGATTTTTGGTGCGGCCTACACATTGTGGATGGTCAAACGGGTCTATTTGGGTCCTGTGTCCAACGACCACGTGCGCGAACTGAGCGACATCAATGCACGCGAATACCTCATGCTGGGCTTGCTGGCATTGGCTGTGCTCTTCATGGGCGTGTACCCCAAACCCTTTACCGACGTCATGGACGCTTCGGTGTCCAACTTGCTGAACCATGTGGCTCAGTCCAAGTTGCCCAACTGATGAGGAACTGAAACATGGATTACGCAAGTTGGGTTGTCGCCACCCCTGAAATTTTCCTGCTGATCATGACCTGCCTGATCGCTTTGGTGGATCTGGGTGTCAAAGACAGCGGTCGCAAGCTGACCTACGGCTTGTCCCTTTTCACCTTGCTGGTGCTGGCGTATGTGCAAGCCCAGTACGCCTTGACCGAAGGGACGGCTTACGGCTTTGGCAACATGGTGGTCTCTGACCCCATGGGCAACTGGCTCAAGTGCTTTGCGGCCGTGGCGGTCGCCGTCACCTTGGTCTATGCACGCCCTTATGCAGCGGTGCGAGACATGTTGCGTGGCGGTGAGATGTTCAGCCTCAGCTTGCTGGCCTTGCTGGGCATGTACGTCATGATCTCAGGCAACCATTTCTTGGTGTTGTATCTGGGCCTGGAGCTGTTGACCTTGTCCAGCTATGCGTTGGTCGCCTTGCGCCGAGACAACGCCATGGCCACTGAAGCCGCCATGAAGTACTTTGTATTGGGCGCACTGGCCAGTGGCTTTTTGCTGTACGGCTTGTCCATGCTCTACGGTGCCACCGGTACTTTGGATGTCTCTGAAGCCTTTGCCATCATCGGCAGCGGCCAGGTCAAGCACCAGGTGCTGGTCTTGGGTGTGGTGTTCGTCGTCTGTGGATTGGCTTTCAAACTGGGCGTGGTGCCCTTTCACAGTTGGGTGCCCGATGTCTACCAAGGGGCGCCCACGGCCGTCACCCTGATGATCGCAGGCGCTCCCAAAATGGCGGCTTTTGCCCTGGTCATGCGCTTGCTGGTCGATGGCCTCATGCCCCTGGCCATGGACTGGCAGCAAATGTTGGCGGTCTTGGCCGTGGCCTCTTTGTTGGTGGGGAACTTGGCCGCCATCGCTCAGACCAACCTCAAACGCATGTTGGCTTTCTCGACCATTGCCCAAATGGGTTTTGTGTTGATCGGCTTGCTCTCGGGCGTGGTCGATGGCAACAGCGCACCAGCGGCCAACGCTTACAGCTCGGCCATGTTCTACATCATCACTTACGTGCTGACCACTTTGG
>CAWUNN010000276.1:0-3440 GCA_963923185.1 uncultured Limnohabitans sp.
ACCAAATGAACTCACGCACTTGGGTGTCGGCCGCGGCCGCCTGGCGGGCCAGCTCGGCCAAGCCGCTGTCGGTGGCCAACATGCGCGCACCGGCGTGGCGCAAGATGTAAGCGACCTCATCGGCTTTGAGCATGAAGTTGATCGGCACCATCACCGCACCACAGCGGGCCAAGGCAAAGCGCAAGGCGGCAAAGCCATGCGAGTTGCGTGCCAGCACGGCCACCCGGTCGCCCATTTGCACGCCCACTGACACCAGGCCTGCAGCCAAACGGCTGACCAAGGCGTCGAACTGGGCATAGCTCCATTGGGTGGTGCCGCAGACGATGGCGGTTTTGTGGGGCAAGCGCAAGGCGGTGCGGTGCAAGGCATCGGCGATGGTTTGACGGCGCACACTGGGGGCAATGGGTGGCTTTGGGGTGGCGTTCATGGTGTGTCCCTTGGAGGTTGAGGTGTCATTCGGGTTGGATGCCCGCGTCTTGGGTGAGCTTGCGCAGCCGGTGCACCTCTGATTGGATGGTTTGGGCCATGGCCTCGGGGCTGGGGCTGGCCACCCATTCGATGCCGCGCTGGGCAAAGCGGGCGATCAGTTCAGGTTTGGCGTAAATCTTGGTGATCTCGGCATGCAAGCGGTTTAAGATCTCTTTGGGTGTGCCTTGCGGTGCCAGCAGCATGTTCAGCGTCACGTCTTCATAGCCGGCATGACCCAACTCGGCGATGGTGGGCACATCGGGCAGCAAGGGGCTGCGCTTGGCACCGGTCACCGCCAGGGGTCGTAATTTGTGGCTTTTGATGGGGCCCAGTGCCGTGCCGATTTGATCAAACATCAACTGGGCTTGACCGCCCATCACATCGGTCATGGCTTGGGCGTTGCCTTTGTAAAACACATTCAGCCATTGAATGCCCGCGCGCGCGGCAAACACGGCGCTGGCCATGTGCCCGGTCGAGCCGTTGCCGCTGCTGGCCACACTGATTTGGCCAGGTTTGGCCTTGGCCGCTTGCACCCACTCTTTCAGCGATTGAAAGCTTTGCCCGGGGCCAGCCACCAGCACCATGGGCGATTTGGCGGTCATGCTGATGGCGGCAAAGTCGCGCACCGGGTCATATCCTGCGTTGGTCACGACCAGGGGCGCGGTCAAAAAGGTGCTGGAATGGGCCAGCAGGGTGTAGCCATCGGGGGCTGCTTTGGCCACCGCCAGCGTGCCCACCAGCGAGGCGGCGCTGGGCCGGTTCTCGACCAAGACCGTTTGACCCAGGCCTTGAGTGAGCTCTTGCGCCAGCACACGGGCC
The DNA here is from genome assembly GCA_963923185.1 of uncultured Limnohabitans sp. Classification (GTDB taxonomy): domain Bacteria; phylum Pseudomonadota; class Gammaproteobacteria; order Burkholderiales; family Burkholderiaceae_C; genus Limnohabitans. The sequence continues at coordinate 1,288 of CAWUNN010000276.1, forward strand.
ACCACATCGACCGTGCCACCTGCGGCCACCGGCACCACGATTTTGATGGGCTTGGTCGGCCAAGCCTCTTGTGCGTGCAGCACGGCACCCCAGATCAGCCAGCAGCACAGCACCACGTGCCGCATCAGCCAGGCCGAAAGGAGTCGCATCATCAGGCTTAGAAATCGTACAAACGCGCGGGGTTGTCTTGCAGCATGGCCGTCCACTCGGTGGGGCTCAGCCACTGGCTGATGCGTTGCAAGGCGCGGTCGTCGTTGACGGGGTGAAAGGCTTCGATGAACCTGGGGTCGCGCGGCTGGCCTGGCCATTCGCCAGGGTGAGGCCAATCTGAGCCCCACAACATGTGGGCCGGGTTGGCATCGACCAGCGCGCGAGCAATGGCTTGGGCGTCTTGGCAGTCATCCAGGTCCGAGATGCGCTGCGGGGCCGACAGTTTCACCCACGCTTTGCCTGATCGGACCAAGCCCAGCAGTTTGTCAAAACCGGGTTGTTGCACGCCCTTGGCCGCCATGCTGCGGCCAAAGTGATCGATCACCAAAGGCACGGGCAACTCAGCCAAGGTGTCGGCCACCGATGCGATCACGGCCAAGCTGGTGTAGGTTTGCACATGCCAGCCCAAAGGGGCCACCCGCAAGGCGGTTTGGCGCAAGGCCAGTCGCGCTTGCTCGGGGTCGTGTTGGCCTGCCGATTCCAGGTTGACCCGCACACCGCGCACGCCGGCTTGGTGCAAGGTGCGCAACTCTTCGCTGCTGGTGTTGGAGTCGATCACGGCGACCCCTCGGGCTTGAATCAAGCCCCCGGCATTCAAGGTGCGCATGGCGTCCACCATGCAGGCGTTGTCGGCGCCTTGGGGGCTGGCTTGCACGATCACCACCCGCTTCAAACCCAGACGTTGCAACAGCGCAGTCAGGTCTTCGATGGATGCGGCTCCAGGGGTGTAGGCGCGCTTGGGATCTAAGGGAAAACGATCAAATGGTCCAAACACATGGACATGGCAATCGCATCCCCAAAGGGGCAGGGCGTGGACAGGGGGCAGCTTCATGACAGATTCAGACCGTTTGATGGCGAGGTGATCAGAGTGTCGACAACTGTGAATGTAACGACATATTCGCGACACGGTCACCCCTGGTGCTGTGGCAAACTGTCTCGAACTTGACGCACAAGTTCCACACGCGCGCTCACCCCATGTCATTTCACACCGATTTCCCCAGTCTTGAATCGCAAGTCAGCCCACAAGAGTGGCAAGCCCGCTTGGATTTGGCCGCCACTTACCGGCTGGTGGATAGGTATGGCATGACCGATCTGATTTACAACCACATCACTTTGCGCATCCCGGGTACCGACCATTTGTTGATCAATCTGTATGGCTTGCTGTACAAAGAGATCACGGCATCGAGCCTGGCCAAAATCGACCTCGAGGGCAACATCTTGTCCAAGCCCGACACCGAGTACGGCATCAACCGCTCAGGCTTTGTGATTCACGGCTGCATCCACCAAGCCAGGCCTGATGTGCATTGCGTGTTGCACACCCATACCCGCGCTGGCATGGCGGTCTCGGCCATGCAATGTGGTCTGATTCCCTTGACACAAACAGGCATTCGTTTTGAGGGCCACCTGGCCTACCACGATTACGAGGGGCCGGCCATCGACTTGCAAGAGCGCCAGCGCCTGGTGGCCGATCTGGGTTCACACAACGCCATGATCATGAACAACCATGGCCTCTTGACCTGTGGGCCGTCGTGCGGCGAGGCCTTCAACCTGATGTACAACTTGGAATTGGCGTGCCGGGCCCAGGTCGATGCCATGGCAGGAGGCACATCGCTTCGCCACCCCAGCCCCGAAGTATTGAGCAAAACCGCCCACTTGTACCAACCCGGCGCCCGCAGGCCCTATGGGGTGCTGGAGTGGCACGCCATGCTCAGGCTGCTCAAGGCCGAGGCCACGCATTCGGGATTCCCTCCTTACTGGGCATGAAGAATATGAAAGTCCGATCGGCTCTTTCCTTGGCGTTGCTGGGTGTGGTGCTGTGCGCCTGCAGCCCGTCAACCCAAAATGCCACAGCCCAAGCGCCAGCCACGCCCTTCAGGGCGGTGCTGAGCTTGAACCAACTCATGACCCTGTCTCTTATACACATCTCCGAGCCCACGAGACGG
>CAWUNN010000277.1:0-3429 GCA_963923185.1 uncultured Limnohabitans sp.
GCGCCGCCTTCAAAATACGCATGGGTTTGTGCAGGACTGAGCACCGTGATGGGATTGACGCACTCTGATTTGCCATAGGTGATGCGCACCACGGGCCCAAAAATGGCACAGGCTTCGCGGTACAAGGTCGGCGTCAACGCTTGCGTGCCTGTGAAGATGCATTGAATGCCTTGGATGCGCTGTCCGTCCATGGCCTTGGTGATTTTGGCCAACACGGTGGGGGGCGCAAACAGGGCTTGAACTCCCCCACTTTGCAACAAAGGACCGACCTGATTCATGTCCACCCCATCGTGTAACAAGACCCTGGCCCCAAAATGACACCAAGCAAAGGTCAGCAGCGATGCGCCATGGACAAATGGCGTCATCAAAAGCAAACGGTCTGACGGTTGCGGCACAAAGGGCAAAGCATCTTGCAGCATCTGCTCCCCCGCCCAACGCTCGCCGTGGGTGTAGATGACCCCTTTGGGTTTGCCGGTGGTGCCCGATGTGAACAAAATGCGACCGACATGCCAAGCGGGCACGTCCGGCAAAGCCTGAGATGAGCCGCCCACCAAGTCTGCGACCTGCCAAGCTTGCAGCCCCATGGATCGCACCAGCGCTTGACGCTCAGCGGTGGTGATGACGTGTTTCACTTGGGCCAAGCTGGCACACCAGTCGAATTCTTCGCGAGTCAGTGACCCAGACATCGGGGTTTCTGCCGCACCCATCATGCGAATGCCGTAGGCGCAGCGCACCGCGTCCAAAGAATTGGGCAGCCAAACCCCCACGGCTTGGCCAGGCTGCAGGCCCCGTTGCAACAAGGCATGGGCGATTTGATGGGCATGCAAAGACAATTGGGCATGACTCAGACTTTGCCCCTCACCGTCGGTGACGGCAGGCCGATCGCCATGGCGCTGAGCCATGGTCATGCACGCTGAGGACCAAGGCACGGCATCCAAACGGTGCAAAGGGCTTGGATGTGGGCTTCGATGTGGGCTTTGGGCCCATGCCCTGAGCGGTTCAGACCAAGACCCAGAGTTCCATGATGGGTTCATGTGAATGGGGATGGATTGGACAAGACTCAGTCGGCCTTGGTGCCTGAGGCTTTGGCCACTGCCGCCCAATTGACCAATTCGCTTTTGATGTAGGCCACGGCTTGCTCAGGCGTGCTGTCATAGGGTTCTGCGCCCAGACTGAGCATGCGCTCGACGATGGCAGGTTTTTGCAAGGCGGCGGACAACTCGGCATTCATTTTCAAGATGATGGGCCGAGGCGTGTGCGCCGGAGCCAACCAAGCGGCCCAGGTCTGGGCCGCAAAACCCGGCACGCCCGCTTCGGCCACAGTGGGCACATCGGGCATGGCGACCGAGCGTTTTTTGCTGCCCACGGCAATCACCTTGAGACGACCCGCCTTGGCGTGCGGGATGACTGGCGTGGACGATTCAAACATCATGCTGATCTCGCCCGTGATCAGGGCTGTGAGCGCAGCGGCCGCCCCTTTGTAGGGGACGTGGGTGATTTGCATGCCGGTTTGGCTCTTGAGCATCTCCATGGTCAGGTGATTGGTCAAGCCAGTGCCGCCAGAGCCATAGTTGAGTTTTCCAGGGTTTTGCCGTACGTAGGCCATCAACTCTTTGAGGTTGTTGGCCGGAAAATCTTTGTTGACCACCAAGAATTGCGGCACGATGACAGCCATGCCAATGGGCTCAAAGTCGCGCAAGGTGTCGTAATTCAATTTGGCATACAAAGCGGCATTGATGGTCAGTGGGCCACTGGAGGCCATCAACAAGGTGTACCCATCGGGTGCTGCGGCCTTGGCCGCCTCCATGCCGACGATGGCCGCGGCGCCAGCCTTGTTCTCGATGTAAAAACTCTGACCCATGGCATCGGTGAACTCTTGCGCCAAGATGCGGGCCAGCACATCGGTGGCCTGCCCCACCGGAAACGGCACAATGACCTTGACCGGCTTGCTGGGGTAGTTGTGTTGCGCCATGACGCCACAAGACAGCACCAGGACAAGCCATGCAGTGAAGATTTTTTTCATGCGCACCTCAGGTGTTCTCAGTGGGCAGCGGCAAAGCGCACATCGGCTTGTTGGCCCAGGTGCGAGAGTTGCTCGAACAGCTTGGGGCCATCGATGGGCGCATGCTGCACACAGTCCAAGAATTTGGCTTTCAAGTCAGAGGGGCGCAAAGGCAACATGGCATTGCCCCTGGCAAAACGAATGTCGCCCGAATCCAAGGTCTGGCCGTTGTTCAACTGCAACTGCACCCGATCGTGCATGGCAAACACCGGCTCGATGTCGCATTGCGTGTCCACGGTGCTGATTTGGACCTTGGCCATGGTCTGTTTGACTTGGGGCTGCTGCACAAACTCGTCGCTGAGCTCACTGAGGCCCACTTTGCCCCGGGCCAAGGCCGCGGCCACAGCGAACTCCATGCTGAACTTGGCCTCGAGACCGGTTTGGGGCTGGTGGTTGCGCAGCATCGAGGCTTGGGCGACACCGATGTGGGTGTGGATGTGCGCCACATCTTGCAAGCCCACGCCGTGTTGTTGACACAAGTCCAAAACGCCGTCGATGACGCGATGGGTGGCGTAGCAAGTCGGGTATTTTTTGATGGACAGGCCGGACTCGAGGATGCGAAAGCGTTGACTCAGATCGGGCACGGGTGAGGTGCGATCGACCTGCCCCTTGGGTGACAAAGCCGACAAAAATCCAGCCGCGTGCTCCAAGGCATCGGGGGCTGCGGTCAAGCCTTTTTGTGCCCATCCCACCGCTTCAATGGCGCAGGCTGCAGCGCGTCCGGCATGCAGCGGTTTGGTCATGGTGCCAAAGTTGGCCACCAAGCCACTGGCCATGCTGGCAGCCAATGCGATCGCATGTTGGCACTGCGCGGCCGAGAGTCGGTACAAATGCGCCACCGCCGCACTGGCCCCCACCGTGCCCAAGACCGCCGTGGGGTGCCAACCCTTGAGGTGGTAGGCGTCTTTTTCTCGGACAAACAATTCGGCCCACACCTCATAGCCGATCAAATACGCTTGCAACACCTGCTGACCGCTGGCGGCGACCTTTTGCCCAGCGGCCAACACCGCAGGCACCAACACGGTACTGGGGTGTCCCCCCAGCGCCACATCGTCAAAATCCAAGGCATGCCCTGCCGTGCCATTGACCAAGGCCGCTTGGCTGGCACTGGCCATATCGGGCCCCAGCAGCAATGAGGCTTCGCGTTTGGACGACGCCTCTTGGGCCACCATCTCCAGCGCGATGCGCACCACCGGCTCATTGCGCGCGGCCAGCATGGTGCCGATGGTGTCGATGAAGCCCGACTGCACGATCTCGACCACCCGATCGGGCCAAGGAGCAAATCGGGGTTGATGGGCAAATTCAGCCAATAGGGCGGTCAATCCACTCATGTCAATCACCTTCAAAAAGAACGGGGCAAGCCCAGC
>CAWUNN010000278.1:0-3424 GCA_963923185.1 uncultured Limnohabitans sp.
GATGCAGTCGCTGAATCACATCAGCAGGCGTGCGCGAGCTGACTGCCAAGCCGTTCCACGAAGACACCACAAAGCCCGACAATTTGCCGCCTGCTTCGCGCACAGCAGGCACTTCGGGCAAAGCCGAGGGACGTCGTTCACTGAGCACTGCAATGGGTCGCAATTGCCCTGATTTGATTTGTCCCATCACCGGCCCCAAAATCTCGACCATCAGATCCAGGCTGCCGCTGCGCAAAGCGGTCACCACGGCGGGTGTGCCGTTGAAAGGGACGATCTGAGCCTGCAGGCCTGCACTGTCCAAAAACCACTCTGCGGCCAAATGTTGGGTGGTCCCGATTTGTGGGGTGCCGATGTTGAGCTGACCCGGCTTGGCCCGAGCGTGTTTCAACACATCGTCCAGCGATTTGAACTGAGAACCTTCAGCGACACACAAGACCAAATCAAAGTTGGCCAACTTGGTCACCGGAGTGAAGTCTTTGAGGGTATCAAAAGGCAGCGATTTGAACAAGGCTGCACTGACAGCGGTGCCATTGGAGATCAACAACATCGTGTGTCCATCAGGCTCGGCCCGTGCCACCGTTTCAGCGGCCAAAATACCACCGGCACTGGGCTTGTTGTCGATGACCACCGGTTGTCCCAACGCCAACGAGAGCTTTTGCCCGATGGTGCGAGCGGTGATGTCCGCAGCCCCACCTGGCGCATTGGGCACCACGATCTTGAGGGGCTTGGTCGGAAACGCCGGCTGAGCATGCAAGCCTGTCAGGCACGAGAATGCTCCAACAGCCAAGAGGTGGCGACGCGACCACATGCGGGTCAAGCCTTCAGCCCTTGGGTCGGTCAGACCACAGGACACCACCGGTGGCCCAATCGTGCTTTTTGATGTCGGTGAAAATGATTTCCACCGATTCTGGGTTGGATCCCAAGGTTTTGACGGTGGCCTCGGTCAGCGCCTTGGCGTACTCGCGTTTTTGCTCCAAGGTGCGGCCTTCAAACAATTCCACATGGATGGTGGGCATGGGGTGAACTCCTTAAATGTTCAGAGCGGCATGCACCAGGTTGCTGACCTGGTCCAGGCGTTGTGAGTGCCATGGATCGGGCACACGGGCATTGGTGAGGTAGGCAAAAGAAATGCCACTGTGGGGGTCGGCCCAGCAGTAACTGGTGCCCACACCGCCGTGGCCAAAAGTCAGAGGATGAGCCAATGAGCCCAAGCCCCTGATGCCCGCGGTGTGACCACGCAAGTGCGGCCCTAAGCCTCGGTGCATGGGCATGCCCATGAATTCATCGATTCGATCTGCGGTGAAATTGCGAATGGCGTATTGCAGGGTGCGGGGGGCCAGCAATTGAACATCGCCCAATCGGCCACCTTGCAACATCATCTGATACAAGGCCACCATGCCGCGAGCCGTGCCATAAGCACCTCCACCAGGCACACCAGCCGCTTGCCAAACCCGATCGGTGCTTTCTGGACGCAGTCGCAACGCTCCATTTTGACCCGCAACCGGTTCATACAAAAAAGACATTCGATCGAGCTGCGCTTCAGGCAAGCCCAGCCATAAATCGTCTTGCAAGTTCAAAGGACGCAACACTTCGTCATGGACCACCGATCTGAAGTCGCGCCCGGTCACCGCTTCTATGACCATGGCCAAGACCCAGTGAGCCGACAACCCGTGGTAGCTGACTTTGGAGCCAGCGGGCCATTCGGGCACGAAATCACAAACCGCTTGACGCACAGCCGCATGGTCCAACCAGATCGAAGCTGGCACCTCGCGTCCAGGAAACCCCGCCTGGTGCGTGATCACTTGCAACAAGCTGATCTCTCCCTTGCCATGAGCAGCAAACTCGGGCAAGTGGTCACGGACCTGATCGGTGAAGCGCAACAAACCGCGTTGATGCAGCAACCACAGCGTGACCGCCATGATGATTTTGGTGTTGGAGTACAGCAACCACAGCGTGTCGGGCGAGGCCGCCAAGCCAGAGGTTTGCGTGGCCGCGTCGGCCAGGCGGGACTGACCAAAGCTCTTATCCAATACCAGTTGACCGCGGTAACCCAATGCGATTTGGGCCCCAGGGTAGCGCCCCTGTTGGATGTGTTGCTCAATCAGGTCGTACAAGGGCTGCAGTCGAGCGGCGTCAATCGGTGTCGCAGACAAATGGCCCACAGGCATGGATTGGGCCATGTCAGCCTGCGACTTTCATCATGATTTTGCCGATGTGCGCAGAACTCTCCATCAGTGCATGAGCCTGGGCGGCCTCAGACAATTCGAACACTTTGAAGATGTAGGGCTTGACTTGACCAGATTCAAGCAATGGCCAAACCTTTTGCAACAAGGCTTGTGCCATGGCGGCTTTGTCGGCGGCGCTGCGAGGACGCAAGGTTGAACCCGTGAAGGTCAGTCTTTTGGCCATCAGAGAGACCCAGTCGACCTCGACTTTGGAGGGCTGCAAAAACGCGATTTGTACCAAACGCCCATCCAGCGCCAACATGCGCAAATTGCGTTGAATGTAGGGACCGCCCACCATGTCCAAGATCAGGTTCACGCCCTGCTGCCCAGTGGCTTGATGGACCACTTCGACAAAGTCTTGGCTGTTGTAGTTGATGGCGTGGTCTGCTCCTGCTTGCAAGCAAGCCTGCGCTTTGGCGTCATTGCCCACGGTGCAAAAAACCTCTGCACCAAAGGCATGGGCCAATTGGATGGCCGTCAGTCCAATGCCCGACGAACCTCCATGAACCAAGAATTTTTCGCCACTTTGCAATCGACCGCGGTCAAACACATTGGTCCAAACGGTGAAAAAGTTCTCAGGCAGCGCCGCGGCTTGCAGCAGATCGAAACCCTTGGGAATGGGCAAAGCCTGCCCCTCAGGCACACAACAATACTGGGCATAGCCCCCGCCATTGGCCAGGGCGCAAATCTGATCACCCAACTTCCAACGGGTCACGCCTTGTCCCAAAGCCACCACCACACCAGAAATTTCCAGGCCCATGATGGGGGAAGCCCCCGGCGGGGGCGGGTAACGGCCACTGCGCTGAATGCAATCGGGTCGGTTGACACCCGCATAAGCCACCTCGACCAGCACCTCGCCTGCTGCGGGACTGGGGACTGGGCCTTGTTTCAATTGAATCACCTCGGGGCCTCCGCCGGCCCCGTGATCGGCCAAATTCATTTGTGCAGGCAAGCTCATTGGACACTTTCCAAGTTACAGATGCGACAGAATATACGACTTTGGAACCGGTCCATGGCAAACTGGTGTCAACCTCGTCACATTTTGGAATGTCACACATGAGCTTCAATCCACTGAATCACCCTTGGGGCGCTTGGAAAATTCGTGACGATCACCAAGCGGTCGTTCGCGAATATTCATTTGAGAGTTTTTTGAAAGCGCTGGAGTTCCTGTCTCTTATACACATCTGACGCTGCCGACG
>CAWUNN010000279.1:0-3411 GCA_963923185.1 uncultured Limnohabitans sp.
GGCCGCTTTCATCAACCCCATGGCCGAGCCCACCCCAAATTGACGCGCTTCGTAGGTGGCGGTGGTGATCACCCCACGGCCGGTGTAGCCCGACAGGCGAGAAAAAGCCGCAAGTGGAATCTGATGCAACCGGCTATCGAGTTCGTGCGCTTGCCAGTCGGCTTCGGGTTGCAAGCGCTGCAACACCGCCAGCCACTCGTCTTCGTGCCGTCTGCGCCCACCGATGACCACGGGCAAGCCCCGCAACTGCGGGTAGCGCAGCATCTCACAGGATGCATAAAAGGCATCCATGTCCAAATGCGCAATGCGACGTGAGCTGGACATCCGCTCAGTCTGTTGGTGTCATCATGCGGTCGGGTAAGTGCCCGGCAGCAAAATGTCGCGATTGACTTGATCGATGCGGGTGTGGCCACAAAACGCCATGGTGATGTCCAACTCTTTGTGGATGATGTCAATGGCTTTGGCCACGCCCGCTTGCCCCATGGCGCCCAGACCATACAGCATGGCGCGTCCGATGTAGGTGCCGCGAGCCCCCAGGGCTCGGGCTTTCAGCACGTCTTGACCACTGCGGATGCCGCCATCGAGGTGAACTTCAATTTGGCTGCCTACGGCATCGACGATGCTGGGCAAGGCCTCGATGCTGCTGGGGGCGCCATCGAGTTGGCGGCCACCGTGGTTGGACACAATCAGTGCATCGGCCCCGGAGCGGGCGGCCAATCGGGCGTCTTCGGCATCCATGATGCCTTTGATGATCAGTTTGCCACCCCAGCGGTCTTTGATCCACTGCACATCGTCCCAGCTCAGGGCGGGGTCGAATTGCGAGGCCGTCCAACTCGACAGGCTGCTCATGTCGGCCACGCCACTGACGTGGCCCACGATGTTGCCAAATTGACGCCTGGGCGTGCCCAACATGCCCATGCACCAGCGTGGTTTGGTCATCATGTTGACGATGTTTTTGATGGTCAACTTGGGCGGGGCCGACAAACCGTTTTTGATGTCCTTGTGGCGTTGTCCCAAGATTTGCAAATCCAAGGTCAAGACCAAGGCCCCGCAGTGGGCTGCTTTGGCCCGATCGATCAAGCGCTCGATGAAGCCCCGGTCCTTCATCACGTACAACTGAAACCAAAATCCTTCGCCCGCATGCTGGGCCACGTCTTCGATCGAGCAAATGCTCATGGTCGAGAGGGTGAAAGGGATGCCAAAGGCCTTGGCAGCCCGAGCGGCCAAGATTTCACCATCGGCATGTTGCATGCCAGTCAAACCGGTGGGCGCGATGGCCACGGGCATGGCCACCGGTTGACCGATCATGGTGCTGGCGGTGCTGCGCCCTTGCATGTTGACGGCCACCCGTTGTCGCAATTTGATTTTGGAAAAATCGCTCTCATTGGCGCGGTAAGTGCTTTCGGTGTAGGACCCGCTGTCGGCATAGTCATAAAACATGCGGGGCACGCGTTTTTCGGCCAAAACGCGAAGGTCTTCAATGGTGGTGATCACTGACATGGTGGGGTCTCCTCAATGCCCCCTATGTTATTTCATCCAGGATGGGGTTCGATGCACAATCATGCCCATGAACATCGCCCATTTGCTCGCCAAAGTGGCCCGTCTGGCGCCTGACAGTCCCGCCATTCTTGAGGGGCCTCGGTTGCATGCAAGCCATGCCCAATGGGCCCAGCGTGCGGCCCGTTGCGCCTTGCAATTTCAAAGACTGGGTCTGCAACCAGGTGATCGGGTGGTGTTATTCATGCGAAATCACCCACGCTACCTTGAATTCATGCTGGCCGCTTGGTGGGCTGGTTTGGTGGTGGTGCCGGTCAATGCCAAGTTGCACCTCAAAGAACTCCAATGGATCATCGACAATGCACAGGCCAGTTGGGCCATGGTCACCGCCGATCTGGTGCCAGATGCCTCGGCCTTGGCGGGCTTGCAGGGGGTGACCGAGGCCGACAGTGCCCAGGCCGATGAATGGCTGCTGAACGGCCCTGGCCTGACCGCGCCTCATGAACGACGCGCCGATGACATCGCCTGGTTGTTTTACACCAGTGGCACCACCGGTCGACCCAAGGGCGTGATGATCACCCATCGCAATTTGCGAACCATGGGCATGGGGTATTTTGTCGATGTCGATCCGATTGGGGCCCAAGATGCGGCTGTCTATGCGGCCCCCATGTCGCATGGGGCGGGTATTTACGCCATTGCGCACTTGATGGCGGGGGCCCGACATGTGGTGCCCTTGTCTGGGGGCTTTGATGCGGCTGAACTGTTTGAATTGGGTCTGCAAATCGGGCCCATGTCGATGTTTGCCGCTCCCACCATCGTCAAGCGATTGGTTGACGAGGCCCAGCGCCAAGGGTGGGATGCTGCGCGCTGCCAACGATCGTTCAAAACCATCGTCTATGGCGGGGCCCCCATGTACGCCGCTGACATTCAGCGGGCGCTGCATGTCATGGGGCCACGCTTTGTGCAGATTTATGGCCAGGGTGAAACGCCCATGGTGGGCACTTGTTTGTCGCGTCAGCAATTGCAGCAGACCGACCACCCCAGATACCTGCATCGCTTGGCATCGATTGGGGTGGCCCAAACCCCGGTGCGGGTGCGAATTGCAGGACCCGATGGTCAAGATGTGCCCTTGGGCGAAGTCGGTGAGGTGATCGTGCGCGGCGACACCGTCATGGCCGGTTATTGGCGCAACCCAGAGGCCACTGCGGCCACCATTCGCGATGGCTGGCTTTGGACGGGTGACATGGGCAGCATGGACGCAGACGGTTTTGTCACCTTGAAAGACCGCAGCAAAGACTTGATCATATCGGGGGGCTCTAACATTTACCCGCGCGAGGTCGAAGAGGTATTGCTGACCGCCAAAGGGGTCAACGAGGTCAGTGTGGTGGGTGCCGCCGACCCCGAGTGGGGCGAGGTGGTGGTGGCCTTTGTGGTGGCTCAAGATGGACACACCCTGACGGTGTCCGAATTGGATGCGCATTGCGTTGCACACATCGCGAGATTCAAACGCCCCAAGCGCTATGTCTTTGTCGATCAATTGCCCAAAAACAATTACGGCAAAGTCCTCAAAACCGAGTTGCGCGAGCGCTTGCGCACAGAAAGCCCGCCATGAACGAAGCCTCGCACCTGATCGTGCAAACCACCGTGGCCAGCGAAGCACAGGCACAGCACATGGCCCAACTGGCCATCCATCAGGGACTGGCCGCCTGTGTGCACATCGAGCCCATTCAAAGCATGTACCGCTGGCAGGGGCAAATCGAGCACGATGCCGAGTGGCGCTTGAGCTTCAAAACCTTGCCCCATTTGGCCTCGCCATTGGTGGCTGCATTGCAAGCGGTGCACCCTTATGAGCTGCCTGCCTTTTATGCCGTGCCAGCAGCGCCCTTGACCACCGAATGGAGTCAATGGGTTGAG
>CAWUNN010000280.1:0-3404 GCA_963923185.1 uncultured Limnohabitans sp.
CTACACAGAGTAGATCGTCGGCAGCGTCAGATGTGTATAAGAGACAGATCCCAACACGAGTTGGTGTTGGCGTTGGGCAGCGCTGGCGGTCCGTTCATCATCCACCATGTGGCCCAAACGTTGTGGGCGTTGCGACATGGGTCATCGCCAGCCCAAGCGGTCACCGAATTGCCCCGCTGGGGCATCACCGATGCACAGGGTCCCATTTGGCTTGAAGCCCATACGCCGGCCGCAAGCTGGTCAGCCCCATTACAGCTCAAGGGGCATGCTGTTCGCGTGGGCCCTTTGACCAGTGGCGTTCAACTCTTGATGCGTCAAGCACAGGGGGCTTGGACTGCCGGGGCCGACCCGCGACGAGAAGGCCTGGCCTTGGGCGATTGAGCCTCAAAGGTCTGGGTTGCAGTCAGCTGCGACTTACAATGGTTTGACATCATGGCCATCCCCCAAGGTTTCATCCAAGAACTGCTTGCCCGCGTCGATGTGGTCGATGTGGTGGGGCGCTATGTCACCCTTAAAAAAGCCGGCGCCAATTTCTCGGGGTTGTGTCCTTTTCACACTGAAAAATCCCCATCGTTCACAGTCAGCCCCAGCAAGCAATTTTTTCACTGTTTTGGTTGTGGCAAAAACGGCAACGCCATTGGTTTTTTGATGGACCATGCGGGCATGAACTTCGTCGAAGCCGTCAAAGAGTTGGCGCAAAGCTGTGGCATGACCGTGCCCGAAGAACAGCGTTCCCCGCAAGAGCGCGAGCAGGCTTTGCAAGCCAGGCAGCAACAAGTCAGTTTGACCGATTTGCTTGAAAAAGCCTGTGCAGCTTATCGCCAACAATTGCGTCAATCTGATCCAGCCATTGCTTACCTGAAAGGTCGTGGGTTGTCTGGCGAAATCGCGCGCCGCTATGGCCTGGGTTATGCCCCTGCGGGTTGGCGCTTTCTGGCCAGTGTGATCCCCGATTACGCCGATGTTCAATTGGTCAGCAGCGGCTTGGTGATTGACAAAGACCAAGATGCAGACACGCAAGAATCGGCGGGCGAACATCGACGCTATGACCGATTTCGTGATCGCATCATGTTCCCCATTCGCAACGTCAAGGGCGAATGCATTGGTTTTGGCGGACGGGTACTGGGAGAGGGTAAACCCAAATACCTCAATTCACCTGAAACACCGGTCTTCAGCAAAGGCCGCGAGTTGTATGGTTTGTTTGAAGCCCGCACCGCCATCCGAGAAGCCGGTTACGTTTTGGTGACCGAGGGTTACATGGATGTGGTGGCACTGGCCCAATTGGGCTTTCCTCAAGCGGTGGCCACTTTGGGCACCGCTTGTACCACTGAGCATGTCCATCAACTGTTTCGCTTCACCGATTCGGTCGTCTTCAGCTTTGATGGCGATGCGGCTGGACGTCGAGCGGCCCGCAAAGCGCTGGACGGCGCACTGCCCTATGCCAGCGATGTGCGAAGCATCAAATTTTTGTTCTTGCCCACTGAGCACGACCCAGACAGCTTCATTCGCGAACACGGGCCCGACGCCTTTGCTCGAAGTGTGGGTGCTGCCATGCCTCTGAGCCGATTTGTGATTGAAACCGCTCGCGAAGCTTGTGATCTGGATGCAGCAGAAGGGCGCGCTTTATTGGCCAGTCAAGCCAAACCTTTGATTCAACTCATGCCTGAGGGGGTGTTGAAATCTCAATTGATTGCTGAACTGTCGGATCTGGTTCAGATCGGCAGTCACGAGTTGCTGCGGCTTTGGGGCCACACGACTGGGGCTGGCCCAGCCAAAAACCATGGTGCCCTGCGCTCCAACGGCCAAGCACCGGCGTGGGAACGCCACAGCTGGTCCAACGACAGCCATCGGCAACGACCCATGGGCCGACGAGATCTCAACACCAAGCCTTCGGGCTTGCGCCGCCATGGCAGCAACCGGGAAGATCGGGCCATCCAACTGTTGTTTGCACAGATGTCTGCATGGCAGCGGCTGAGCGCCGTGCAACAGCAGCTGCTGTGTGAATCTCCAGACCCGCATGGCGCGGCCTTTCGATGGCTGGAACAGCAATGGCATGAGCACGGTTCCATGCCTTGGCCGTCGCTCTTGCAACTGCTCGGTGATCAGGCCATGGGCGAATGGGTCACGCAATTGATGTCATCGGCCCCGACCGAGGTGGTGTTTGATCAAACCGAACTGGACAGCATTTTGCGAGAAATGGAAAAACGCACTGTCTCGCAAGAACTCAATGAGATCGCCCCACATGTCGGTCAAGATCCCGCGCTGTTTGAGCGTTTCAAAGAACTCAACCAACGCTTGATTCAACTCAAAGCCAGCACCAACGCCTGAGCCCTTGGGTGCATCATTGGCCCTTGTTTGACGCACCCCACACTGTCAAAAGATCAAAAAAATCAACAAGCTGTGGTATAATCCACTTCAGCAAGCGCGACAGCAGCACCTCCGGGCCCGGCCAACCGTGACATGCATTGCACGACCCGCCAATCTCACCGCAAGGACTGCATACCAAATGTTCGCCCATCCCCTTGCCACTTAGACTCTTTTTCTTCAACCGCGCCCCATCGGGGAGCCTTTGTTTTGCCTAAAGGATGGTCATGGCCCAAAAACCCACCAAGAAGCCCGCTGCAAAAAAACCTGCCAAAACCGCATCCAAAACACCTGCTAAACCTGCCAAAACGGTGACCAAGCCCAGCAAAGCAGCCGCCAAAACACCGGCCAAGACAGCTGCCAAACCTGCTGGCAAAGCCCCGGCCAAGCC
This sequence comes from uncultured Limnohabitans sp., assembly GCA_963923185.1. Taxonomy (GTDB): domain Bacteria; phylum Pseudomonadota; class Gammaproteobacteria; order Burkholderiales; family Burkholderiaceae_C; genus Limnohabitans. The sequence continues at coordinate 2,756 of CAWUNN010000280.1, forward strand.
GTCCGCTAAAACAACGGCCAAGGCACCGGCCAAGGCAGCTGCCAAACCTGCTGGCAAATCCCCGGCCAAGGCACCCACCAAGGCGCCCGTCAAAGCCAGCGTCAAACCTGCAGCCAAATCGGCCCCCAAGGTTGTATCCAAGCCCCACGCCAAAGCCCCGGCTCAGCCTGCAGCTGAAAAAAGCAAGCCGCCCAAAGAGGCTGTCAAAGCCGGCCGCAAAGGCAAATTGCCCGCCAAGGCCGAGACTGATGACGCCGAATTGGTGGCCGACGAGATCGAGGAAGAGTTGGCGGGTGAGCCAGCGGTCGAGTCCACCGAGAAAGTCAAACCCCTGCGCATGAAAATCAGCAAGGCCAAAGAGCGGGCCTTGATGAAAGAGTTCGGACTGGACGAAACGGTTCTGTCTGAAGAGGACATGGCCAAGCGCCGTGCGCGACTCAAAGCCCTGATCAAATTGGGCAAGACCCGTGGTTATTTGACCCACGGTGAGATCTCTGACCACTTGCCTGACAAACTGGTCGATGCCGAAACGCTTGAGGTGGTGATTGTCACCCTGAACGACTTGGGTGTGGCCGTTTACGAGCAAACGCCTGACGCCGAAACCCTGATCATCACCGACAACGCCCCCACCGGCTCGACCGAAGAAGAG
>CAWUNN010000281.1:0-3403 GCA_963923185.1 uncultured Limnohabitans sp.
TGATGAACGGACCGCCAGCGCTGCCCAACGCCAACACCAACTCGTGTTGAGATGGATCCGAAGGGTGGGGTTGAAAAACCAACAAAGGCGTCATGGAAGAGCGGGGACGTTTGCCTGGGCCTGGTGCATTGGCCACCAGTTGGCCTTGAGCGTCGCGGGGATTCAGGGCAAAGTCGGTCAACTGGTGGTTCAACAAAAACCCACCCAAGCGGCCCCGACCGGTATTGACCATTTTTCGGCTGCCAAAGGCACTTTCAATGCTGTGCGTCATCGACACCGCCATGCCTTGTCCGTCAACGACATTGAGGTGAGTGGTGCCGGCTTCAGGTTGATCGGGCATCGAGCCCCATGTCAAAGATCCACCCATGGGGCGGCCAGGCTCAACCCCCTTTTGACGTCGTTCGCTCAGAGACCTGGCCCGGTCTTTCAGGTAACTGGAGGACCACAAACTGCCCCATTCGCCTGCAGGGGGTGGGGCAAAGGTGGGATCGGCCACATACTGGGCCCGATCGGCAAAGGCCAGACGGGCTGCTTCGGTGTACGCGTGAGCCCAATCGGCCCCCAAAGGCAAGTCATGCCACTGGCGAGGCCCTGCCTCCAAGAGGCCCAAAATTTGTCCCACTGCCAAAGTGCCTGAAGCTGGAGGGGGAGGCCCGCAAAGGGTCCATGCGGGCATGGTGCTGCGGCTTGTCCAGGTCCCGCACAAGGCGGGCTCCACGCGCACAGCGTAGTGCCGCAGATCTTGCTCGGTCATGCTGCTGCCATGGATTTGACCGGCTTGAATCCGTCGCAACATGGCTTGTGCCACCGGGCCTTGCAGCACCGCGTTGGGCCCGTGTTGGGCGATCTGTCTGAGCACCCAACCCAACTCGGGGTTGCGCAGCCAACTGCCAATGGTTTTGGCTTCGCCATCGGGTTGATAAAACAAAGCCCTGGCTTGGGGGTCTTGCCGCAGCCAGGGGTCGTTTTGCAACAACTCATGCAAACGCGGGCTGATGGCAAAGCCTTGCTCAGCCAGCGCGATGGCGGGCTCTAGCAAAGGCCCCCAAGGCAGGCGCCCTTGCCGCTGATGCAGTTGCCACAGCAGGCTGACAGTGCCGGGCACACCGACAGACAGCGGGCTCAGGCGGGCCGCATCAAAATCCATGCTGCGCCCTTGGACCACAAACAAGTTCTCATCGACATGGCTTGGAGCGGTTTCGCGTCCGTCATAGGACCAGGTGGCCCGACCATCGTGAACCACTGCAAAACCGCCTCCACCCAGGCCACTGGACTGTGGCTCGACCACGGCCAACGCGAATTGGGCGGCCACGGCAGCATCCACAGCGTTTCCGCCTTGTTGCAAGACAAGCCAACCGGCTTGTGTGGCCAAAGCATGTGCGCTGACCACAGCGCGGTGGGCAAATTGCACTTCGGGACGAGTTTGCCAGCCGCTGGGCGCTTCGGGCTGTTCGGGTGAGCTGAGCGGCGCTTGAATGCAGCCGCTCAGCAACACAAGCATCCACCACCCCCAAATCATCAGGGACCCACGCACAAGTCGGCCGTGGTGGACCGGTGTCATCATGCACCCATCGTCATTTGGGGCCCATGCGAATGGCGCCATCGAGGCGAATCACCTCGCCGTTGAGCATGTCGTTTTCAAAAATATGTTGCACCAACCGGGCGTAATCGTCTGGACGTCCCAACCTAGAGGGGAAGGGCACGCTGGCGGCCAAGGCATCTTGCACCTCTTGAGGCATGGAGAACAGCATGGGGGTACCAAAAATGCCGGGCGCGATCGTCATGTTGCGAATGCCGCTGCGAGCCAGATCTCGGGCAATTGGCAAGGTCATGCCCACCACCCCGCCTTTTGAGGCGCTGTATGCGGCTTGACCGATTTGGCCATCGTAGGCCGCCACCGATGCCGTGGAGACGATGCAGCCCCTTTCTCCCGTCGGCTCAGGCTCGTTTTTCTCCATGGCGGTGGCAGCCAGGCGAATCATGTTGAAGGTGCCCACCAGATTGACCATGATGGTGCGCGTGTAGATGTCCAGCGAATGAGGACCTTTTTTGCCCGTTGTTTTTTCAGCTGGGGCGATGCCTGCGCAATTGATCAAGCCCATCAATTTGCCCATGGCCGCAGCGGCGTTGACCACCGCCAAGCCTTGCGCTTCGTCGGCCACATTGCACATCATGAATTGAGCGCCAATTTCGCTGGCCACTTGCTGGCCTCGTTCTTGCTGCATGTCTGCGATCAGCACTTTGCCGCCCAGCGCCGCCAAATGCCGAGCCGTTCCTTCGCCCAAACCTGATGCCCCACCGGTGACGATGAATGCTTTGCCTTTGATGTCCATGAAAGTCCTTTCGATTGCATCAAAATTATCCGTCAACTCAAGCCGTTTGATCTGACGCTCTAGCTGACCTTTGACCACAACCACTAAACTACCAGCATGATGTTCAACTCAACCCAGGCCAAGTGGGCTCGATGGTTCTTGTCCATGTGCGTGTGTGCATTGGTGGGATGCGCCAGTACCACCCAACAAGTGCAAACCGAGTTGCCGGCCCCTGTCAGTGCTTCCAGCGCAACCGATCAAGGCCCAAACCGAGTTCGAAAAGCGGTGCGATTGGGTTTGGCGCTGGGGGGTGGGGCAGCCCGTGGGTTTGCCCACGTGGGGGTTTTGCAAGTGTTGGAAGAAGCAGGCATCCAACCCCAATTGGTCGTGGGCACCTCTGCGGGCAGCATGGTGGCTGCTTTTTATGCCAGTGGTCGCGATGGAGCGCAGATGCAAAAACTGGCCGAGACCATGGAAGAGGCGGCCATCACCGATTGGAATTTGCCCTTGAGCTCGCGCGGCTTGATCAAAGGCGATGCATTGGCCAAATACGTCTCGACGGTCACCGCTGGCAAACGGATCGAGGATTTGCCTTTGCCTTTGGGCATTGTCGCCACCGATTTGCACACGGGTGAAGGCGTGCTGTTCCAAAAGGGCGACATTGCCACCGCGGTGCGGGCGTCCAGCGCTGTTCCGGCCATGTTCGATCCTGTTCGCATCGCCGGCCGTGAATACGTCGATGGTGGCCTGGTCTCACCCGTGCCCGTGCGCTATGCCCGACAAATGGGTGCAGATGTGGTGTTGGCGGTGGACATCTCCAGCAATCCTGAGTCAAATAAAACCCAAGGCATGCTGCAGGTGCTGTTACAAACTTTCAGCATCATGGGCAAAAGCATCAAAGCATACGAACTCCAAGAGGCTGAAATCGTCGTCAAACCCGCCTTGGACGGGGTGGGCTCTACCGCCTTTGCAGAAAGACAGAGGTCGATTCAAGCGGGTCGCCGGGCCATGCAACAGGCTTTGCCTGAGTTGCGCCGCTATCTTCAGCCCTGAGCGGACGTTTCTAGAAAACAGACTCTAATATGCTGCAA
>CAWUNN010000282.1:0-3402 GCA_963923185.1 uncultured Limnohabitans sp.
GGTTTGCTTGGGGTCGCCCGCATGATCGAGTGGCTCAGCGGCAGCGGGCGTGGCGCCCGAGCGGGATGTCAAGGCAGGGGGTGCTTGCGAGGGGTCTTGCTTGGCCTTAGAGGGGATGTCAATGGACAGGTCGGCCGAGACCGGGCGTGGTTGGGTGTCAAAAACCAGTGGAAAGCCCGCCACGGCCAGCACCACCAACACCGCTGCACCGATCAGTCTGTGCCGCGCTTGCCTGCGTAAATGTTCGACCGTTTGAGTGGCCAAATGGGTGTCTTTGGTGTCAGGGCTTTCTGAGGCCCCGGTTCGAAATTTGAAAAAAGCCATGTCTGTGGTCAATTCAGGTGCGGGGCATTCAAACGGGGCAAACCCTGCTGCAGCACCCCGCCGACGGTCAGAAATGATCCGAACACCACGATTCTATCAGCCGGGTCTGCTTTGGCGATGGCCGCAGCCAAGGCCGAGGGCGGATCGGCATGGGTGCTGACTTGGCAATCGGCGAGTCGTGCCGGCGTTTGACTCCAAAGTTGCGCCAAATCGCGAGCGTGGCTGGCACGGGAGGTGGGCAAATCACAAAAATACCAGGCGTCGGCCAGGGGCGCCATGCGGGCCAAGATGGCGGCCACGTCTTTGTCGGCCATGGCACCAAAAACCAAGTGGGTGCGCGGGAAAAAACCCATGGCATCCAAGTTTTGAAACAACACCGCCGCCGCATGGGGGTTATGGGCCACATCCAGCACCAAAGCGGGTTGACCAGGCACCATCTGGAAGCGGCCCGACAACTCGACCAAAGCCAAGCCGTTGCGCACCGCCTGGGCCGTCACAGGCAAAACCGGGCCAATGGCCTCCAGGGCAGCCAGCACCCCTGCGGCATTGACCAACTGGTTGGTCCCCCTGAGAGCCGGAAAAGCCAGTCCGCTGTAGCGTTTGTGGCGTCCCGTCCAAGCCCATTGCTGGGCATCACCCGTGACCACGAAATCCACTCCAGCCCGGCGCAAGTCGGCACCCAAAGCACTGGCCTGGGTCAGCACCGACTGGGGTGGCATGGGGTCGCTGACCACCACCGCTCGAGCGGTTCGCATGATGCCGGCCTTTTCAAAACCGATGGACTCGCGATCAGGGCCCAAAAAGTCCATGTGATCCAGATCGATCGAGGTGATCACCGCCACATCAGGGTCGATGATGTTGACGGCATCCAAACGACCACCCAAACCGACCTCCAAAATGGCCACATCCACTGCACTGTCTGCGATGCAAGACAAAATGGCCAACGTGGTGAATTCAAAGTAAGTCAAGCTGGTGTCTGATCGAGCCAGCTCCACCCGCTGGAAATGTGGCAACAGTTGTGCTTCGACCACTTCGCTGCCATTCAATCGGCAGCGTTCGGTGAAGCGCACCAGATGGGGCGAACTGTAGACGGACGTGCGGTAACCCGCTTGCCCCAAAATGGACTCGAGCATGGCACAGGTCGAGCCTTTGCCGTTGGTGCCAGCCACGGTGATCACGGGCATGCCCAGCTTCAGGGCCATGCGATCGGCCACCTCTTTCACCCGCTCTAGGCCCAAGTCGATGCCCACAGGGTGCAGGCGCTCAGCGTGCGCCAACCAGTCTTGCAAATTCATGCCTTGAATTGTCGCCCAAGCCAGGCCGGGTTGAAAAATTTGGCATGATAGAGGCATGAGCAAGATTCAGGTCTTTGGCATTCCCAACTGTTCCAGCGTCAAAAAGGCGCGCCTTTGGCTTGAGCAAAAAGGCGTGGCTCATGACTTTCATGACTTCAAAAAAGAAGGTCTGAGCGACAGCGACTTGCAACACTGGCTGACCCAAGTCAGTTGGGAGGTGTTGCTGAACCGAAAAGGCACGACGTGGCGCCTTTTGGATCAAACAACCCAGCAATCGGTGGTGGACGCTCACAGTGCGCGCCAGGCCATGCTGAAATCGCCCTCGCTGATCAAGCGGCCGGTGTTGGTGGCCGACCAAAAGGTCATCGTCGGCGTCAACCCCGATGCCTGGTCCAGCGTTATTTGAAAAAGCCTAAACAAAAAGAGGTCACATCATGAAAAAAACCACAGCACTCACATGGACTGCAATGGCATTGGCCATGGGCGTGTGTGCACAAGCCCAAGCACAAGAATTTGGACGGGTGATCTCCACCACCCCCATGATTCAGCAAGTGGCAGTCCCACGCCAGGTCTGCTCGAACCAACAGGTGGTGCAACAGCAACCCAAGTCGGGCGCAGGGGCCATCATGGGTGCCATCGCAGGCGGTGCGGTCGGCAACGCCATGGGCAAGGGCTCGGGCAATGCGGCCACCACTGCTTTGGGTATTTTTGGTGGTGCCATTTTGGGCGACAAAGTCGAAGGCAACTCGGCCCCTGAGGTGCGCAACGTTCAAACCTGCAACACCCAGATGTTTTACGAAAACCGCACCACCGGTTACAACGTGGTCTACGAGTTCAACGGCAAGCAATACACCGTGGTGATGCCCTCTGACCCAGGCCCGACTGTGCGCTTGCAAGTCACGCCAGTGGCAGCCCCACCGATGGGCTCGCCCGTGGCCGTGCCCCCGCCAGGTTCGGCCCCCCAATCTTGAAGCCCCACCAGGCCGTGACTTGGGCCTGAAGGCGGTCCCGTGGGGGCGCGCCGCTGGGTCAAGCCAGGGGGCAGTGCGTCTACAATGGTGAGTTGATTCTGAAAAAGCTTTTCACCATGAGCACCTCTTTGTCAGGCTTGACCGTCAAGCCCCAAGCCAATGTTTACTTTGATGGCAAATGCGTCAGCCACAGCCTGACCCGAGCCGATGGCACGACCTTGTCTGTGGGCGTGATTTTGCCCTCGACCCTCACCTTCAACACCGGCGCACCTGAAATCATGGAGTGCGTGGGGGGTTGGTGCGAGTACAAACTGGCGGGCAGCGAGCAATGGGTACGCTCTGGCGAGGGCGAAAAGTTCAACATCCCTGGCCAATCGTCGTTTCAAATTCGGGTCACCGAGCCCTATCACTACATCTGCCACTTTGGCTGAATCGCAGGGCGTCAACCTCATGAGCACCATCTTGCAACACTTGCCCAAAGGGCAAAAAGTCGGCATCGCTTTCTCGGGTGGGCTGGACACTTCAGCCGCTCTTTTGTGGATGAAGAAAAAAGGCGCTCACCCCTACGCCTACACCGCCAACTTGGGCCAACCCGACGAGTCAGACTACGAGGAAATTCCGCGCAAGGCCCTGGGTTATGGCGCCGAAAAAGCCAGATTGGTCGACTGCCGCACGCAACTGGCCCATGAAGGCATTGCCGCCATTCAGTGCAATGCGTTTCACATCAGCACCGGTGGCATCACCTACTTCAACACCACGCCATTGGGCCGGGCCGTGACTGGCACCATGTTGGTGGCCGCCATGAAGCAAGA
>CAWUNN010000283.1:0-3383 GCA_963923185.1 uncultured Limnohabitans sp.
TGGGCTCGGAGATGTGTATAAGAGACAGGTTTTTATCTGATCGTGGTTTGTTGGATCAAGTCGATCAATTCAAGCAACAACTCTCACAAAAAGCCTCTGAGTTGGTGGTCAATGCCATGGGATTTTTGGGTGTCCCTTACCGTCGCGGTGGCAGTTCGGCCGAAAAAGGCTTTGACTGTTCGGGTTTTGTTCGGGCCATGTTCGAGCAATCCGTGGGCTTGGTGTTGCCACGTCGCGCCCGTGAACAGGCCGAGGTCACCCAAGCCATCGACGCCGATGACTTACAGCCCGGCGATTTGGTGTTTTTCAACACCATGAAACAAAAATTCAGCCACGTGGGCATTTATTTGGGTGATCACAAGTTCATCCATTCGCCCAAGCCCGGTGAAACCGTGCGAGTCGAGGACATGCGCCAAGCCTATTGGAACCGTCGGTTCACGGGCGCTCGGCGTGTCAATGCCAAAGAACTCAAAGACAACGGCAATTAAAAAAAACCGCCCCATTCAGGGGCGGTGTTTCTCACGCTGCATATCATCTGCGAGCAGGTGGCATGTCGGTACAACTGCCGTGTGCGACTTCAGCGGCCATGCCGATGCTCTCACCCAGCGTCGGATGCGGATGAATGGTCTTGCCGATGTCCACGGCATCGGCACCCATCTCAATGGCCAGTGCAATCTCGCCAATCATGTCGCCAGCGTGAGTGCCCACGATGCCACCGCCCAAGATTCGGCCATGGCCATGGGCCTCAGGGCTGTCGTCAAAAAGCAGCTTGGTGAATCCTTCATCGCGGCCATTGGCGATCGCACGCCCTGCGGCACTCCAGGGGAACAAGCCTTTTTTGACTTTGATGCCTTGTGCTTTGGCTTGTTCTTCGGTCAAACCCACCCAAGCCACCTCAGGGTCGGTGTAGGCCACACTGGGAATCACGCGCGCATCAAAAGCCACGCAGGCCAACTCGGGCTTGCCTTGCAATTCGCCGGCGATCACCTCTGCCGCCACATGCGCTTCGTGCACGGCTTTGTGGGCCAGCATGGGCTGGCCCACGATGTCGCCAATGGCAAAGATGTGCCTTGCATGGGTCCTCATTTGATGGTCGACTTCAATGAAGCCCCGATCCGTCACGAGCACGCCCGCTTGCTCGGCACCAATTTTCTTGCCGTTGGGCGTTCGACCCACGGCTTGCAGCACCAAGTCATACACACCTTCCGATTTGGATCCGTCCAAGCCTTCAAACTGCACCCGAATTCCTTCAGGGGTGGCCGTTGCACCCACGGTTTTCGTTTTCAGCATGATGCGGTCAAAACGGTGCTGATTCATTTTTTCCCAGACCTTGACCAGATCTCGATCGGCCCCTTGCATCAAGCCGTCAAGCATCTCCACCACCTCCAGGCGAGCGCCCAAGGTGCTGTACACCGTCCCCATCTCCAGGCCAATGATGCCACCACCAATGATCAACATCTTTTGCGGAACCGACTTCAAAGCCAAAGCGCCCGTGCTGTCAACGATGCGCGGGTCATCGGGCAAGAACGGCAAACGCACGGCTTGGCTGCCGGCCGCGATGATCGCGTGTTTGAAGCCAATGACTTGGTGGGTGCCTGATTTTTCTTGCCCATTGCCCTGGGTTTCTTCGACCCGAACATGGTGGCTGCCCACGAATTGACCCAAGCCACGCACCACGGTGACTTTGCGCATTTTGGCCATGGCGCCCAAACCACCCGTCAACTTGCCAATGACTTTTTCTTTGTGGGCACGCAATTTGTCGATGTCCAACTGGGGTTGGCCAAAGCTCACCCCCAAATCGGCCATGTGGCTGACCTCGTCCATGACGGCGGCCACATGCAACAAGGCTTTAGAGGGGATGCAGCCGACATTCAGACACACGCCCCCCAAGGTGGCATAGCGCTCAACCAACACCACCTTCAAACCCAAATCAGCGGCTCTGAAAGCGGCCGAGTAACCACCAGGGCCACCTCCCAAGACCAGCACATCACATTGCAGATCGGATGGGCCAGCATAAGCCTGGGCGTTGGGCGCCGCTACTGGGGTCTGCGAGGTCTGGGCAGAACCCGCAGGGGCAACGGATGCGGGTGCCACAGATGGGGTGGGCGCAGCGGCCACGGCAGGTGCAGCAGGGCTGGCTGAATCGCCTTGCACTTGCAGCGACAAAATCACCGATCCTTCACTGACCTTGTCGCCCAATTTGACCTTGAGGTCTTGCACCACACCGGCGTGTGAACAAGGGATTTCCATCGAAGCTTTGTCGGACTCGACGGTGATCAGAGATTGTTCGGCTTTGACGGTGTCGCCAGGTTTGACCAGCAATTCAATGATGGCCACTTCCTTGAAATCACCAATGTCCGGAACCTTGATGTCGATGATGCTCACAGTGCAACCCTCCGGAAGTCACCCAGCAATTGGGCGATGTAAGCGGTGAAACGGGTGCCCGCAGCACCGTCAATCACACGGTGATCGGCACTGAGAGACAAGGGCAAGGTCAAACGCGGTACAAACTGCTTTCCATCCCAGTGGGGTTTGAAGGCGCTTTTGCTGACGCCCAAAATCGCCACTTCAGGTGCGTTGACAATCGGCGAAAAACTGGTCCCCCCAATGCCACCCACACTGGAGATCGTGAAGGTGGCACCTTGCATGTCAGCTGGGGACAGCTTGCCATCCCGTGCTTTTTTGGCCAACTCGCCAGTTTCTTTGGCAATCTCAAAAACCGATTTTTGGTCGGCATGTTTGATGACGGGCACCACCAGGCCATTGGGGGTGTCTGCCGCAAATGCGATGTTGAAGTATTTTTTCAACACCAAATTTTCACCATCCAACGACGAGTTGAATTCGGGGAATTTTTGCAAAGCTTTGACACTGGCTTTGACGATGAAGGCCAACATGGTCAATTTGAGGCCAGATTTCTCATTCTCTTTGTTCAACTGCACACGCAAAGCTTCCAGATCGGTGATGTCGGCCTCGTCGTGGTAGGTCACCGCAGGGATCATCACCCAGTTGCGGGCCAAATTTTGAGCCGATATCTTTTTGATGCGCGACAGCGGTTGGCTCTCGATCGGACCAAATTTGGCAAAGTCAACTTTGGGCCAAGGCAGCAAATCAAGGCCCACACCCGAACAGCCCGCTGGGGCTTTGGCTTGCTGAGCGGCGGTGCGAACATCGCCATTCATGACCTGACGGGTGAAATCTTGAACATCAAGCTGGGTGATGCGACCCTTGGGGCCTGAGCCCTTGACCTCGCTCAAAGGCACGCCAAATTCGCGAGCCAGCTTGCGGATCGATGGCGATGCGTGAGGCAGACCCACGGCACCTGCAGGCGGTGGTGGCGATGCCGCAGGAGTGGTCGGTGCAGCCGACACTGCAGGGGCGGCAGC
>CAWUNN010000284.1:0-3381 GCA_963923185.1 uncultured Limnohabitans sp.
GGCAGGCCCCATGATTCCGCTGTCTCAAACCTTGTTGCTCAGCAGTTATCCGACCGCCCGAGCCGGCATGGCCTTGGCTTTGTGGGGCATGACCACCTTGGTGGCGCCCGTGGTGGGGCCGTTATTGGGGGGCTGGATCACCGATCACATGTCTTGGCCTTGGATTTTTTACATCAACATCCCGGTGGGCTTGTTGGCTGCCACCTTGTCTTGGGGCATTTATCGGCATCGTGAAACCGCCACTCGCCAATTGCCCATCGATGCCTTGGGTTTGGTGTTGCTGGTGCTGTGGGTGGGTTCATTGCAATTGATGTTGGACAAGGGCAAAGAACTGGATTGGTTTGCCTCGGTCCAAATTCAAACCTTGGCGCTGGTGGCCTTGATTTCATTTGCGGTCTTTTTGGTTTGGGAGCTCACCGAGGACCACCCAGTGGTGGACTTGAAACTGTTTGCCGGGCGCAATTTTGGATTTGGTGCCCTGTCCCTGTCGGTGGCCTACAGCCTGTTCTTTGGCAATGTGGTGCTGCTGCCTTTGTGGCTGCAACAATACATGGGCTACACCGCCACAGCAGCTGGCATGGCTTTGGCACCTGTGGGCTTGCTGGCCATTTTGATGACCCCGCAAGTGGGCAAGCGAGTCAGCGTTTGGGATCCCCGAAAAATGGCCACGGCTGCTTTCTTGGGGTTTGCTTTTGTCTTGTGGATGAGGTCGCAATTCACCACCCAGACAGACTTGTGGCACATCTTGATTCCGACCTTGTTGCAAGGGGCGGCCATGGCCTTGTTTTTCATTCCGCTGACGACCTTGACGTTGGCGGGCATTGAGCCGTCGCGCATCCCCTCGGCGGCAGGTTTGAGCAATTTCACGCGCATCACGGCTGGGGCCATGGGCACTTCGGTGGCCACCACCTTGTGGGACACCCGCGCCTCGATGCACCACGCACATTTGATCGAAGGCTTGTATGCAGGTCAGCCCATGTTTGGACAAACCGTGCAAGGTCTGATGGATGCTGGCTTGAGTCAAGAACAAGCATGGGCTCAAATCAACCGTTTGATCGATCAACAGGCGTACACCCGGGCCGCCGATGATGTGTTTGCTGCCTCTGCTTGGGTTTTTTTGCTGTTGATCTCGATGATTTGGCTCACCAAGCGGCCTGCCCCCAAGAAAGCCATGGGCAGTGCCCAGGCCGATGCGTCAGGGGCGCACTGAGTCACGCAACTGTGCCATGCATGAGTCAGCACACCGATCGGGGCGTGCCCACAATACCCCCAAACTGCGGGTGTTACCGATTGAACAGGCGGCTCAGGTTTGATAGCCTTGATTGTTTGGGGGTCACCGTGCCCCATTGCTCATTTTCGGAGAGTTCCATGCGCATGAAGTTCACCTTTTCCAAGACCTTGCTCGCCGCCTCGATGGCCCTGGGCTTGGTGTGTGCCCAAGCCCAGCAAGGCAAGTTGTCGGGTGACGCCGTCAAAATTGGCGTCTTGACCGATTTTTCTGGGGTCTACAGCGATTACGGCGGTCAGGGTGCTTTGGTGGCCGCCAAGATGGCGGTGCAAGACTTCGGCGGCAAGGTGTTTGGCAAACCCATCGAGGTCGTCAGCGCCGACCACCAAAACAAACCCGACATCGCCAAATCGATTGGCTTGCGTTGGTTTGACCGCGACGGCGTGGACATTTCGGTTGAAAACCTCAACTCGTCGGTGGCCCTGGCCATGCAAGCACTGGGCAAAGAAAAAAACAAAATCACCATCACCACCGGTGCGGCCACGGCGCGATTGACCAACGAGGACTGCTCACCGGCCACGGGCATCCATTACCTGATGGACACCATCGCCTTGAGCAAGGTGGTGGGCAAGGCCATTGTGAAAGACGGCGGTGACACGTGGTTCTTTTTGACCGCCGACTATGCTTTTGGTCACTCGCTTGAAAAGGACACAGGCGACGTGGTCAAACAAGCTGGCGGCAAGGTCTTGGGCAGTGTGAGACATCCCCTGAGCACCAACGACTTCTCTGCTTTTTTGTTGCAAGCGCAGGCCTCTAACGCCAAAGTCATCGGCTTGGCCAACGCCGGTGGCGACACCGTCAACAGCATCAAAGCGGCCGCTGAATTTGGCTTGACCCGCAAACAAAACTTGGCCGCCTTGCTGATGTTGCTCACCGACGTGCATGCGGTGGGACTGGATGTGGCGCAAGGCCTGTACCTGACCGAAGCTTGGTACTGGGACTTGAACAACGAAACCCGTCAATGGGCCACGCGCTATGAGGCGCAAATGAAGCGCAAGCCCAACTCGAACCACGCCTCGGTCTACTCGGGGGTGATGCATTACCTCAAGGCGGTGCAGGCCGCGGGCACCGATGACACGGCCGCCGTGATCAAGAAAATGCAAGAGACCCCCATCAACGACATGTTCGCTAAGAACGGCAAGCTGCGTCCCGACGGTCGCATGGTGCACGACATGTATTTGTTCCAGGTCAAAAAGCCCTCTGAGTCCAAAGGCCCCTGGGACTATTACCACCTCAAGGGCACGGTCAAAGGCGAAGAAGCCTTCCAAAGCATGGCCGAGGGCAAGTGCGCCGCGCTGCCCAAGTGATGCCCGCTTGATCGGCCCCAGCGCTGACGCGCTGGGGCTGTTCGCCGCCCATGCCCATCCCCATCAGGCGGGGTGGGCGGGTCTGGCAAAACGCCAGTTCAAGATCAACAAAAAGGCGATGAAGCCGCCGGCTGCGGCCAACAAAGAGCCGTGGATGCCCAACCAGCCGCCCAACACCCCCACGGTCAAACCTGAGCCAAAGCGCAAGCCCAAGGCCGCCATGTTGAACAATCCAATCACGCGTCCTCGGATGTGCAGGGGCGCAGTGGTTTGAACGATGGCTTGCGCCCCCGAGTTGGACGTCAATTCAGCGAATCCCGCAATGAACAGCAAGATCAGCGCCACGTGATACTGCTCAGAGATGGCGAACAAGCCCATGGCCAGCGCCCACAACAAGGCATAAGCCACGGCCTTGCGCGGGGTGGGCGGACTGCGCTGCCCCAGGGACTCCCATAGCAAACCGGCCACCAAAGCCCCCAAGGCATCGGCGGCCAACAACAAGCTGTACGTCAGCCCCGGGTCGACATGGCCAATGTCTTTGGCAAAGGCAGGCATTTGAGCCTGGTAACTGTTGGAGATGAACCACGAGGCACCGGCGGCCAACAAAATCATCATCCACATCGGTCGATGTTGCTTGACTTCTTGCCAAGTCTCGGCCAAATCACCGAACCCCTTGAAGGGGCGCGATGGCGCCACACCGCCTGCGGCCCGATGGCTGGGTCCGCAAGGTGCGTGGATCAACCAAATCATATTGGGCAGGTACAAAAGCACATTGGCGATCAAGCC
>CAWUNN010000285.1:0-3334 GCA_963923185.1 uncultured Limnohabitans sp.
CCGTCTCGTGGGCTCGGAGATGTGTATAAGAGACAGGAACTGCACTTGATCCAGTTTCAGGTGGTGGGAGCGCTGCAGATCAAGCAAGCGACCCGGTGTGGCCACCACCAAATCGGCATTTTGCAGGCGTGCGATTTGCACGGCATAAGGCAAACCGCCGACCACACAGGCGATGCGCAATCCCTTGCAATGCTTGACCAAGTCGATCGCGTCGTGGGCGACCTGTTGGGCCAATTCGCGCGTGGGGCACAAGACCAAAGCGCCGGGCACGGCAGGTTTGAAGTTGCGCGGATTGGTGGGGTCTTTGCGGCGTGCCCGCTTGGGCGCGGGTTGGCCTGCTGCTTCGGCTGCGGCCACCTGTTCGGCCCACAGCTTTTGCTCTTGGGCTTGTTTGGCTTTTTGTTGGGCCAACAAAGTGTGCAACACCGGCAGCAAAAACGCGGCGGTTTTGCCGCTGCCGGTCTGGCTGGAGACCATCAGGTCGTTTTGGGTCTCTGCGTCAGGGTCATGCAAAGCCAAAGGAATGGCTTGGGCTTGTACGGCGGTCGGTTGGGTGTAACCCAAGTCGGTGACGGCATCGAGAAGTTCAGGGGCGAGCCCCAGGCAAGCAAACAGATTTTCAGTGTTCATGCGAATGGGCGCCCCGCAGTGGATGTGGGGCGACTTTGTGACAGGGTGATTCAACACATCAACCTGCAAACAAAGTTCGGCATGACATGACCCGATGGGTCACCGCGCAACGCGCCAAAAAGGACGCTTCAAGGTGTGAGGCAGATGCACATGCCATCAGGTCATTAACCTGATGGGGTAGGTGAATTATCGCACAGAAGTGCTGTTGAGTGCTGGAAAGCGCAAATCCAGCATGCTTTGCAGACCAAATTGCTCAAGCAATGCCCGCAAGCGTTGGCCCGCGCTGAGCTTTTTATGGCCACTGTATTGGGCCAAGATCAACTCGTTTTTGAGGCTGTGCTCCCAGCCCACCAATTCAGTCACCGTGACCTTGTAGCCCTGAGACTCGAGATACAAGCAGCGCATGACGTTGGTGAGTTGGCTGCCCATTTCGCGGGTGTGCAACGGATGGCGCCACAACTCGGCCAAGGGGGTTTGCGACAAGAACAAAGCTTTGTTCTGACGCAACACCGATGCGGTCTCGGCCTGGCAACACGGCACCAACACCATGGCACGGGCTTGTTTGAGCAAACCAAAGGCAATCGCATCGTCGGTGGCCGTGTCGCAAGCGTGCAAGGCAGTGATGATGTCAAAACGTTCGGGCAATTGGGTGCTTTGAGCGGCCTCAGCCACGCTGGCATGGACCAGGTGCATGCGCTCAAAGCCCAAACTTTGGGCCAAGTCTTGGGCCGACTTGACCAACTCGGCACGGGTCTCGATGCCCCAAATGCTGCCTGTCCCCAGGGCCTTGAAATACAGGTCATACAAAATGAAGCCCAGGTACGACTTGCCCGCCCCATGGTCGGCCAACACCGGCCCGGTGCTGGACACGGGCAATTCGTTCAAGATTTTTTCAATGAATTGAACCAGATGATGAACCTGTTTGAGTTTGCGCCTGGAGTCTTGGTTCAGCTTGCCATCTCGGGTCAAGATGTGCAGGTGCTGTAACAAGGCCACCGATTGGCCGGGTCTGACTTCAGGGGGCAGTGCGGGGATTTGGGATTTGGGCTTCATGCGAGAGTTCATGATCGGGCCTGCACATCCAACTGCTCCCAACCCTGGAGCCCCAAGGTTTGCAAGGTGCGCATGTTGGCCTCGTAAATGGTGTGGGCCTCAGGAAAAGCCTGCACCGCCTGTGTGATGCTGTCTTCGCGCAGCAGATGCAAGGTAGGGTAAGGTGATCGGTTGGTGCAATTGGTGATGTCTCGGGCTTCGGTGCCAGCAAACTGAAACTGCGGATGAAACGGGGCAATCTGCAAGCTGCCTTGCAGCCCCATGCGCTTGAGCACGCGCTGGGCTTGGCTGAGATAAGCATGAAAATCCCAAAAATCGTTCAGCAGGCTGGGGATGATCAGCAAAGTGGTCTCGCGCTGGGTCGCACTGAGGTCTTGTAACTCTTGCAGCGCCTGTTGCAGGTCTTGCGTCAAGGCGGCCTCGTCAGTGGCCAGACTCACGCTGTAATGGATGCGGCCCTTGATGTGCGGGGCCTTGGCAAACGGACACAAATTCAGGCCGATGACCGCGCGCTCGAGCCAACGCACAGTGTCGGTCACGGCAAGCTCAGCGGGGTTCATGGCGTGGGTGCAGGACATGCTGTCATTGTCTCTTGAGTCGCGGCCAGGCCAAGGCGGTCAAAGCAATCCCGCCCAGACCACACAGCAAGGTGAAGCACCAGGTCATTTGCCAGCCCCCCACGGCCATGGCCAATGCCGCGGCCAGCGGTGGGCCGATGAATTGACCGGCCGCTGAAATTTGCTGCATCCATCCCACCGTGCTGCCCACCAAGTGTGGGCCGGGTGCCAAGCGCACCGCCAGCGTGAACAAGGTGCCAGGGATCAAGCCGCCCAACGCAGAGAACAACAAGATGCCAGCAAATCGCAACACAGGCCAGTGTTCAGTGCGCAAGTCAAAGGCCAACCAGCTGCCCAGGGCCATGGCGACATAGCCTGTGAGCAAGGTCGCGCGCTCGCTCCAACCACGGCCCAGCAATTGGCCCGACATGATGTTGCCCATGATATTGGCCGCCGACGCCGTGGTGGTCAACACCGCCAAGGCTGCGCCTTGCACACCCGCAGCAGCATAAATGGAAGGCAAAAAACCGACCACCGCCAACCATTGGGCCGAATACACGCCAAACATCAACGCGATGATCCATGGCCCCTTGGCCTGCAAGGTGCTGCGCACCCGTGTCCACATGCCAGACCCCACACCCATGGGTCCGGGCAAAGGATCGGGCTCGATCCAACGTTGCATGGCCCAAGCCATGACGGCGCTGGCCAGCGAGAAACACCACCACCAACTGGGCCAATCGGCGTGCTGCAACCACAGCGGACCCAGTAACAGCGCCAAGGACATGCCCGTGGGCATGTAAGTGCCCCAGTACCCTAAAAATGGGGTCAACCGATCGGCCGCCAGGGTGCGGCGCAGCAGCGCGGGGCCAGGCAGCACCGTGAGCAAAAAACCCACCCCCTCGACCAAACGGGTCATCATCAGGCCCCAGATCGTCCACTGTGACCACCCCGCGGTGGCTGCCCCCATGGCACTGGCCAAGGTGAGCAAGATCAATCCACCGATCATGCAGCGGCGCAGACCTCTGCCGTCCACCCATTGGCCGATGAGCAAACCCAACAGCATGCCGCTGCCTTGCACCTGTCTCTTATACACA
>CAWUNN010000286.1:0-3325 GCA_963923185.1 uncultured Limnohabitans sp.
AGTGGCGTTTCATCATCGATTTGGGGTTGAAACATCGTGCCTGAGCGCAACGTCAAGCCGAACCAACGCCCGACCATGGCCCAATTGGTGGCAGGGATGCCTGCCACCCGCTTCAAAAGCTGCTGCCAAAGGTCCATGGCCAAGCAAGCCAACACCCCAGCAGAAAAAATTCCTAGCAGAATTTGATACATGAAAAATCTCTTGTTGCGAATGCGAATGTCAAGACATGATGCCGCCATCGACCATGTGAACGGTGCCGGTGACATAGGTGCTCAGATCACTGGCCAAATAAAGCACCGAGCCCGCAATTTCTTCAGGTCGGGCATGCCGCCTTAATGGAACTGTTTGGTTGAGTTGTTCGGTGATGTCCATGCCCAAGAGCGCACCCATTTCAAGCTCGATGCCAGTCTGAAACCCATTGTCAACTGGACCTGGATTGATGGTGTTGACTCGAATGCCACGTGCCGCCAATGCCTTGGCGGCCACCCGCATCACACCAATTTGCGCATGTTTGGCTGTCACATAGGCCATGTTGACGCCATGGCCACCCCGAACGCCCGACACACTGGAAGTGATGATGATGCTTCCACCATCGTTCATGAGGGGGGCCCCATATTTGCACGCCAAAAATGCGCCACGCGCGTGGATGGTCAAGGTCAAATCGAAAATGTCTTCTGGGTAATTTTCAATGTGCGAGTTGCGGCCCGCATTGCCAGCATTGCTGACAATGACGTCGAGCTTTCCCCAGGTTTTCACTGCTTTTTCAAAAGCGGTTTGAACTTGTTTGGCGTCTGTGACATCGGCTGCGAACCCCATGACGCGATCCGAATGACAAGCTTTGACCGCATCATCCAAGGGATGACCTGGCAAATCAATCAGCATCACCCGCGCGCCTTCCGCCAAAAAACGCTTGGCACTGGCCAGGCCGATGCTGCCTGCGCCTCCACTGATGACGCAAACCTTGTTTGTCAGGAGATCCATGGTGATTTCTCAGATATAGGGTGTATTCAATCCAGTTTGGCGCCAGAAATTCTGATGCGCTGCTCTTGGCGAATGCGATCTCTCACAATGTAGGTGGCAAATTCTTCTGGTGAACTCGCGACCAAATCAAAGGCATAGGCATCGATGTATTTTTCTCTGAAAGCTGGCTCGCGAATGATTTTGCGAACATCGTTGGCAATTTTGTTCACCACCTCTTTTGGGGTGTCTCTGGGCGTTAACAAAGCGATATTGAAGTTGGCATCGATGTTTTCATAACCCGACTCGATGATGGTTGGCAAATTGGGCAACATTTTGGCCCGCTCGCTGCCAGAGATGGCCAATGCCTTCAGTTTTCCTGCTTTGATGTGAGGCTCTAGCACGGACAAGGCACCAAATGCGGCTTGCACCTGGCCCGCCAGCATGTCTTGAATCACTGGCGCCAATCCTTTGTACGGCACATGGTTCAACTCAATGCCTGTTCGATTCTCAAGCCAAGCCATTGCCAAATGAGTGACGTTTCCAATGCCTGTTGATCCGTATGCAATTTTTCCTGGATTTTGTTTGGCATAAGACACAAACTCCTTCATGGTGTTGGCCGGAAAATTGGCGGGCACAAACAGCGCCATGTTCGCTTGAGCCACGCGCGTGATGGGGGCAAACGCTTGAATCGGGTCGTATGGCAACTTGGAATACAAGTATTGATTCTGTGAAATGGATGCGTCGGTGGCCATGAACAAGGTATAGCCGTCGGCCTTGGAGGAAGCCACATTTTCAGCCCCTACGATTTCATTGGCGCCTGGCTTGTTGTCGATGACCACAGGTTGACCCCACAACTCGGTGAGCTTTGCACTCAATGCCCTGGTGATGACATCCACCGGCCCCCCAGGGGACAAAGGCACCACAATGCGCACTTGCCTGGCGGGATAGCTTTGCGCTTGGGCAGTCAAACCAGTCAAGGCCAAAGAAAGCAGAAAGAAAAGCGTTTTCAAGGTGTGTCTCCAAAAAAATTTGAAAGGTGACCGATCGGCACAGGATTACTTTTGCGCCACAAAGCTGCCGCTTTTGCCGCCATGTTTTTCCAACAGCTTCACGTCGGTGATGGTCATGCCGCGATCAACGGCCTTGAGCATGTCGTATATGGTGAGCAAGGCCACTTGCACAGCCGTCAAGGCCTCCATCTCGACCCCCGTGGGGCCCACGGTCTCGACCGTGGCTTGCACTTGCACCGATGGCGGATCTTGCACTGGGCTCAGATCCAAGGCGACGCGGGTCAAGGCCAAGGGGTGGCATAGCGGGATCAAATCGCTGGTTTTTTTGGCGGCCTGTATGCCCGCGATGCGGGCAATGCCCATCACATCGCCTTTTTTGGCATGGCCTTGCAACACCAGCTGCAAGGTCGCGGGCAACATGTGGATCACCCCTTGGGCAATGGCCACGCGATGGGTCGATGCTTTGGCAGCCACGTCAACCATGTGGGCCTGGCCCTGAGCGTCAAAATGCGTCAACGTCATGTGGAAGTACTCGGGTTTTGAGGCATGATTGTCACATGCTAACTCGATTGACGACTGGCCGCTTGGGCGCGATGTGGTTGTTGCCCGCGCTGCTGCTGTGCCAACCTTTGCCGGCCCAAGATGCTTTGCGCTTGCCCGCCTTGGGTGATGGGGCAGAGTGGGGTCTAAGTCAAGAGAGGCAACTGGGTGAAAACATCATGATGCAGATCTGGCGTGACCCAGACATCTTGGATGACCCCATTTTGCTGCAGTACATGCAAAGCATTTGGGACCCTTTGTTGGCGGCCGCCACGGCCAAAGGCGAGATCAACCCCGAATTGAGGCGGCGCTTTGCTTGGGAGATGTTTTTGGTGCGCGATCGTTCGGTCAACGCTTTTGCCTTGCCCGGCGGGTACATGGGCGTTCACCTGGGTCTGATTGCGGTGTCCACCAGTCGCGACGAGTTGGCGGCGGTGCTGGCCCATGAAACCAGCCATGTGACCCAACGTCACATTGCCCGCATGATGGCACAAGAGAGCAAATCCACCCCACTGATGCTGGCCAGCATGTTGTTGGGGGTGCTGGCGGCCAGTCGCAGCCCGGATGCTGCAGGGGCTTTGATCATTGGAGGTCAAGCGGCTGCGCTGCAAAATCAATTGAGTTTCTCGCGCGACATGGAACGCGAGGCTGATCGGGTGGGTTTTGGTTTGCTCGGCTCAGCTGGCTTTCAAGAACAAGGTGCCATCACCTTGTTTGACAAGTTGATTCAAGCCTCTAGGCTCAATGACACAGGCGCCTACCCTTATTTGCGCAGCCATCCCATGAGCACCGAGCGCATGGCGGACATGGCGGCC
>CAWUNN010000287.1:0-3321 GCA_963923185.1 uncultured Limnohabitans sp.
GGATTGGGAGAAGATGGGCCGACTCATCAATCGGTCGAACATGCAGCCAGTCTGCGCTTGATCCCCAACCTGGACGTATGGCGTCCGGCCGATACGGCCGAGACCACTGTGGCTTGGGCCATCGCACTGCGCAACGCCCAGCGGCCCACGGCCATGTTGCTCAGCCGCCAAAACCTGCCCTACTTGCCCAAGCCCACCTCTGATGTGACGCCCAACGCCAGTGGACTGGACGCGATTGCCCATGGTGCTTACATCGTCGCCGAACCCAAAGAGGTCGGCCTCAAGTCCAAAGCCCAAGCGGTCATCATCGCCACCGGCTCAGAGGTCACCTTGGCCCTTCAAGCCCAAGCCTTGTTGGCCCAGCGCGGCATCGCGGCTCGCGTGGTCTCCATGCCCAGCACCACCACCTTCGACCGCCAAAGCGTGGCTTACAAGCGCAGTGTCTTGCCTGATGGCGTGCCTCGCATCGCTGTCGAGATGGGTGTCACCGACTTTTGGTGGAAATACGGCGTCTCAGCGGTCGTTGGCATCGACACCTACGGTGAAAGCGCACCTGCCGGTGTGTTGTTCAAACACTTTGGCTTCACCCCAGAAAACGTCGCCGACACCGTCCACCAAGCCTTGCTCAATTAATTGGGGTCAGACCCCAATTAATTGTTGCGAACGAACCACAAACAATGGGGGTCAGACCCCAATTCATGCATTTTAAAAACCAACGAAAGGAAATCTAGCATGACCATCAAGATCGGCATCAACGGCTTTGGCCGCATTGGACGCATGGTATTTCGCGCAGCCATTCAAAACTTCAAAGACGTGCAGATCGTGGGCATCAATGATTTGCTAGAGCCCGATTACTTGGCTTATATGTTGAAGTACGACAGTGTGCATGGTCGCTTCAAAGGTGACATCGCGGTCGATGGCCATACCTTGGTGGTCAATGGTCAAAAAATTCGACTGACTGCAGAGCGCGATCCTTCGAACCTCAAGTGGAACGAAGTGGGTGCCGATGTGGTGATTGAGGCCACAGGCTTGTTTTTGGACAAAGCTTCGGCTGAAAAGCATTTGGCTGCCGGCGCCAAAAAGGTGTTGATGTCAGCGCCTTCGAAAGACGATACACCGATGTTTGTGTATGGTGTCAATCACACCAGCTACGCTGGCCAAGCCATCGTCTCCAATGCCTCTTGCACCACCAATTGTTTGGCTCCGGTGGCCAAGGTGCTCAACGACAAATGGGGCATCAAGCGTGGTCTGATGACCACCGTGCATGCGGCCACCGCCACCCAGAAAACCGTGGACGGTCCCAGCAACAAAGACTGGCGTGGCGGACGGGGCATTTTGGAAAACATCATCCCCTCTTCGACGGGTGCGGCCAAGGCCGTGGGTGTGGTGATCCCTGAGTTGAATAAAAAACTCACGGGCATGTCGTTTCGCGTTCCCACCTCGGATGTGTCGGTGGTGGATTTGACGGTCGAACTCAGCAAGCCCGCCGACTACAAAGAAATCTGCGCTGAAATGAAGGCCCAAAGCCAAGGCGCCCTCAAAGGTGTATTGGGCTACACCGAGGACAAAGTCGTGGCCACCGATTTCCGTGGTGAGTCTTGCACGTCTGTCTTTGATGCCGAAGCCGGCATCGCATTGGATTCGACCTTCATCAAGGTGGTGTCGTGGTACGACAACGAATGGGGCTATTCCAATAAGTGCTTGGAGATGGCGCGGGTCATTGCCAAGTAAATCGCCATGAGTGTTGTCCCACTGCTGCCGTTTCAAGAAAGCATTCATGCCGCCATTGCGGATCGCCACACATTGGTGATTCGCGGTGCCGGCAGCAAAGATTTTTTGGGGCCATTGCCAGAACAGGGCAGTGACAGATGGCTGGAAACGACGGCCTTGAACGGCATCATCAGTCATGAACCCTCAGAGTTGGTGATCACGGCCTACGCGGGCACCCCGCTCAAAAGCATTGAGCAGGCGCTGGCCGAGCATGGCCAATGGCTGCCTTTTGACCCACCTCATTTTCAAGGCCAGGCGGGCACTTTGGGCGGATTGGTGGCCGCTGGCATGGCGGGGCCGTCCCGTGTGGCCGTGGGGGGCGTGCGCGATCACGTGCTGGGTTTGGCCATGTTCAATGGTCTGGGTCAGCACATGCGCTTTGGTGGGCAGGTCATGAAAAATGTGGCCGGCTACGATGTGTCCCGACTGATGACGGGCAGCATGGGTACTTTGGGATTGATCACCGAAGTGTCGATGAAGGTGTTGCCATTCCCTGTGCGCGAGGCGACCCTGATGATGGTCATGCCCCAAGAACCGGCGTTGGCGCAACTGCACCGTTGGGCAGCCCAGCCCTTGCCCTTGAATGCATCGTGTTGGGTCAATGACGAAGTGGCGGGGCAAACCCAAGGCTATTTGTTTGTGCGCTTGCGCGGCGCACAGGCTGCGGTGCAAAGCGCACTGGCTCGCATGCTGATGGACGTGCAGGCTTTGGGCTACAGTGGGCAAGCCATGGACACCCGAGAGGCTGCGGCCGACTGGGTGGCTTTGGCCAACCAAACCTTGCCTTTTTTCAACCCGCCCGGCGATGATCAAATCTTGTGGCGCTTGTCTTTGCCTCCCACTGCCCCGGTGCTGGACTTGCCAAGCCCTCCTTTGGTTGAATGGCATGGAGGTGTCCGTTGGTTGTGGGCATCAGCCCAGCAGGCAGTGGCTTTGCGTGAATTGACCCATCGAATGGGTGGTCATGTCACATTGTGGCGTGTCAGTCGCGCGGGGGGCGCTGATGATCTCAGATTGGGATTTCAAAGCCCCCAGAGCGCAGCATTGCAAGTGATCAGCCAGCGCTTGCAAAGCGAGTTTGATCCCCACGGCGTGTTCAGAACAGGGCGTTTGTTCCCTGTCGGCGGCAACGAAGTGGGTACTTTGGGCATGAAGAATTAACACATGCAAACGCAACTTGCACCTCAATACCAACATACGCCTGAAGGACAGGAAGCCGAAGCCATTTTGCGCAAGTGTGTGCACTGTGGGTTTTGCACGGCCACTTGCCCTACTTACCAGATTTTGGGCGATGAGCTTGACGGACCGCGTGGCCGCATTTATTTGATCAAGCAAGTCTTGGAAGGTGCTCAGCCCACACGCAAGACTCAGCAGCATTTGGACCGATGCTTGACTTGTCGCAATTGCGAAAGCACCTGCCCCAGTGGCGTCCAATATGGTCATTTGGTGGACATCGGTCGCAAGCTGGTGGATCAGCAGGTTGAGCGGCCCAAGGGCGAGCAGTGGCTGCGCCAGACCTTGGCCAGTGGTTTGAATTCACCTTTGTTTGGC
>CAWUNN010000288.1:0-3299 GCA_963923185.1 uncultured Limnohabitans sp.
CGATCCCCTTTTTCAGCTGCCGCGAGTGATGGGCATTTCAACGTCTTGTGGCGCGCTGGCGATGTGGCGGGCCAATTCGAGTTTGGCGATCGCATTGCGGTGCACCTCGTCCGGGCCATCGGCCAGGCGCAAGGTGCGCTGGTGGGCGTAGGCGTAAGAGAGCGGAAAATCACCCGAGACGCCGCCTGCACCGTGCGCCTGAATGGCCCAGTCGATGATTTGGCAAGCGATGTTGGGGGCCACCACCTTGATCATGGCGATCTCGGTGCGGGCGATCTTGTTGCCCACGGTGTCCATCATGTATGCGGCTTTGAGCGTGAGCAAGCGGGCCTGCTCGATCATGATGCGGGCCTCGGCAATGCGCTCGTGCCACACGCTTTGGGCCGAGATGGGTTTGCCAAAAGCGACACGGCTGTTCAGGCGTTTGCACATCAACTCGAGCGCGCGCTCGGCCACACCGATGCTGCGCATGCAGTGGTGAATGCGACCCGGGCCCAAGCGGCCTTGGGCGATCTCAAAGCCACGGCCTTCGCCCAACAAGATGTTGCCCACGGGCACGCGCACGTTTTTGAGGATGACTTCCATGTGGCCATGGGGTGCGTCGTCATAGCCGAACACGCTCAAGGGGCGCACCACGGTGATGCCTGGGGCGTTGGAGGGGACCACAATCATGCTTTGCTGTGAGTGGCGCGGTGCTTCCGGATCGGTTTTGCCCATCACGATGTAGACCGCGCAGCGTGGGTCACCCGCACCCGAGCTCCACCATTTGCGACCATTGATCACGTAGTGGTCGCCGTCGCGCTCGATGCGGCACTGGATGTTGGTGGCGTCAGACGAGGCCACGTCGGGCTCGGTCATCAAAAAGGCCGAACGAATCTCACCGCGCAGCAGGGGCTCGAGCCACTCGTCTTTGATGGCCTCTGAGCCGTAACGCTCCAGCGTTTCCATGTTGCCGGTGTCGGGGGCCGAGCAATTGAACACCTCGGCGGCAAAGGGCACCCGGCCCATGATCTCGCACATGGGGGCGTACTCGAGGTTGGTCAAGCCTTCGGGCGCACGCTTGCTGTTGGGGATGAAGAGGTTCCAAAGCCCTGCTTTGCGAGCCAAGGGCTTGAGCTCTTCGACGATCTGGGTGGGCACCCAGGCGTTGCCTTTGGCCCGATTGGCTGCGATTTCTTCAAAGAAACGCTGCTCATTGGGATAAACATGGCGGTTCATGAATTCAAGCAGTCGTGCTTGCAAGGATTTGACTTTGTCGGTGTATTCAAAATTCATTCGGTTCTCTCCAATGTGTCTCAAGCACGCTGCGCGAAACGCCACGCCAGCTCTGCCATCGGGCGAGCCCCAGCGCCCGAGGCCTTGGCCTGTGCGCTGGATGCGGTTCCGTTTTCGACGCGTTTGGCAATGCCTTGCAAAATCGCGGCGATGCGGAACATGTTGTACGCCAGATAAAAATTCCAGTCTGTCTTCAAGTCGACAGGGTTGGCCAAACCGGTTTGATCGCAGTACAAGCGGATGTACTCGTCTTCAAGGGGAATGCCCAAGGGCGCCAAGTCGACACCGCCCAAGCCCCTGAAGGTGCCCGGTGGGATGTGCCACGCCATGCAGTGGTAACTGAAGTCGGCCAAGGGGTGTCCCAAAGTGGACAACTCCCAGTCCAGCACCGCCATGATTTGCGGCTTTTCAGGGTGGTACATCACGTTGTCAATGCGGTAGTCGCCGTGCACGATCGAGGTCAGCTCAGACTTGGAACTGGCCGGCATGTGCTGGGGCAACCATTCGATCAATCGGTCCATGGCCTCGATCGGTTGGGTGATCGAGGCTTGGTATTGTTTGCTCCAGCGACCAATTTGGCGCTCGATGTAGTTGCCAGGCTTGCCGTAGTCTTGCAAACCGATTTGGGCGTAGGGTGCCAAATGCAACCGCGCCATGACCCGGTTCAACTCGAGGTAATGTGCGCGCCGTTGCTCAGGTGTCATGCCTGGCAAAGACTGATCCCACAACACCCGGCCTTGGACAAACTCCATGATGTAGAAGGCACGCCCGATCACCGACTCGTCCTCGCACAGGGCCAGCATCTGGGCCACGGGCACATCGGTTTGGGCCAAGGCGCTCATGACCTTGAACTCGCGCTCGATCGCATGGGCCGAGGGCAACAACTTGGCCACGGGGCCAGGCTTGGCCCGCATCACATAACTGCGCTTGGGGGTGATCAGCTTGTAGGTCGGGTTGGATTGACCGCCCTTGAACATCTCGACCGTCAAGGGGCCCGAGAAATCCTTCACATGCTGGGACGCCCAAGCCTGCAAGGCCTGGGTGTCAAAGGCGTGGGCTTCACTGACCTCGCGGGTGCCCGAGAAGGTGTCGTTGGTCTGGCTGTTCATTGGTCGGCCTCGGCGATGCGCATCAAACCGCTTCTGTCGCGGATCACGATGCCACCGGCTTCGATGCGGATGGCTTCTTCGCGCTCCATCGATTTCAATTCTTGGTTGACCCGCTGGCGCGATGCGCCCAGCAACTGGGCCAACTCTTCTTGGGCCAGGTGCAATCCAATGCGCACCTCTTGGCTGTTGTTCAAGCAGGGCACGCCGTAGCTGCGTGCCAAATGCAACAGTTGCTTGGCCAAGCGCGAGCGCAAGGGCAGGGTGTTGAGGTCTTCGACCAAGCCGAACAACTGCCTGATGCGCCGCGCTTGCAAGCGCAGCATGGCGTCATAGAACTCGACATGCTGGACCAAAATCTTTTGAAAGTCAGCCCGAGCCAAACACAAGATGGTGGTGTCACCGTGGGCATAGGCATCGTGGGTGCGGCTGTCGCCATCGATGATGGAGACGTCGCCAAACCAAATGCCGGGCTCGACATAGGAGAAGGTGATTTGTTTGCCGGATAGCGACGTCGAGCTGACCCTGACCGCGCCTTTGGCGCAGGCCATCCATTCTTCGGCCGGGTCGCCGCGCGCGGTGATCAAGTCGCCGTCGCGCAAACGTTTGACGTAGGCAGATCGCAAAATGTCGTGACGCAATGAAGGCGACAAAGACGAAAACCAACGCCCAGCGTTGATCGCTTCGCGCTCTTCAATGGTCAGGATTGGGTCATCCATTTCTATGCTCATGTTTAAGGCCCTGCGATTTTCGGTTCAGCGCTCAGTGTGCGGCGCCATGCATGTCACCTGAGTGTCTGCATGGGCTCGGCTGGGGTGGCGCCTCAAGCGTACTTGGGAGGTTGTTTATCAAAAAATGCCTGGATGCCCGTTTGTGCATTGGGGTGATGCAGGTTGCGGACAAAGTGAGTTTTTTCGG
>CAWUNN010000289.1:0-3282 GCA_963923185.1 uncultured Limnohabitans sp.
CCATCATGCTGACCCAAGACACCGCCACCTGGGTCGAGCGCCTAGAGGCAGCAGGCATTCCGTGTTCACCCGTGCAAAACGTGGCCCAAATGGTGGCGCATCCGCAAACCCAGGCGCTGGATCTGATTCAAGATGTGCCCGGCACCCGCATGCGATTTTTTGGCTTGCCCATGCGACTCGATGGCATGCGTCCACGCTCTGAGTTGCCACCCCCGAAGCTAGGGGAGCACCAAAACCAGATGTTCAAAGATCAGGATCTTGCACCATGAATTGGCCTAATTACGACACGTTGCTCACCCAAGTCATCGACACCCATGTCTTGCTGATCACCCTGAACAGACCCCAGGTGGGCAATGCACTCAACACCCAAATGGGCCACGATTTGTTTGACCTGTGGTCGCGTTTGACCGAAGACCCCGCCGACATTCGCTGTGTGGTGCTGACGGGCGCTGGCGACAAAATCTTTTGCGCCGGTGGTGATTTGAAAGAGCGCAATGGCATGACCAAAGAGCAATGGATCAAACAACACCAATTGTTTGAGCGCATGTATTGGACCTTGACCGACTTGCCCTTGCCGGTCATCGCCGCGGTCAATGGGCATGCCTACGCGGGGGGGTTCGAGACGGTGTTGTCGTGTGATTTTGCTTATGCATCGAGCAACGCGCGTTTTGCACTGACCGAAGTCACTTTAGGCATCATGCCGGGCGCGGGCGGCACGCAAAATTTGCCGCGCGCCATTGGCGAGCGCAAGGCCAAAGAAATGCTGATGACGGGTCAACCCATCGATGCGGCCAAAGCATTGGAGTGGGGCATTTTGAATGCGCTGACAGAGCCCGGCCAAGTCTTGCCCATGGCCTTGCAAACCGCTCGTCAGATCGCAGGCAATGCCCCCTTGTCGGTGCGTCAGATCAAGAAGTCGGTGCGCTACGGGCATCAAATGGAGTTGCGCACGGCCTTTCGCTTTGAAGTCGAGGCCTACAACCATTTGGTTGAAACCGAAGACCGCTACGAGGGGGTGCGTGCTTTCAACGAAAAACGCAAACCCGTGTTCAAAGGTCGCTGAAGGCGACCCACTCAGGAGAATCTCATGCCAGACGTCATTGTTCGCGAAGTGGGCCTGCGCGATGGCTTGCAAATCCATCCGGTGTTCATGCCCACCCAGGCCAAGCTGGCTTGGATCCAGGCCGAGGCCGAGGCCGGCGTGTCAGAAATCGAAGTCACCTCTTACGTGCCAGCCAAGGTGGTGCCGCAATTTGTCGATGCCGAAGAAGTCACGGTCGAGTCTTTGAAAATCCCCAATCTGCTTGTCAGCGCCCTGATACCCAACTACCGAGGGGCCGAGCGTGGCATCGAGTTGGGGGCGCAAAAGCTCAATTTTGTGATGTCGGTCAGCAAGACGCACAACCTCAAAAACGTTCGCCGTGAGCGCGAAGAATCTTTGGCTGACTTTGCCCGCATTGTGGAGCTGGTGCGCGCTCAAAGCGCTGAGCGCCGCCCCATCATCGTCGGTGGCTTGGCCACGGCATTGGGCTGCTCTTACGAGGGCCGGGTGCCCGTGGCCGATGTGGTCAAGTATGCGGTGGCCTTGGTGCAGGCCGGGGCCCAAGAGATCGTCATTCCCGACACCGTGGGCTATGCCGACCCGCAGCAGGTGCGCACGGTCTTCAAAGCAGTCATCGATGCCGTGGGCGACACACCGGTGGCCGCCCACTTTCATGACACGCGCGGCATTGGCTTGGCCAATGTGACCGCGGCCCTTGAGTGCGGTGTGCGCCGCTTTGATGCCTCGTTGGCCGGCATGGGGGGCTGCCCCTTTGCGCCAGGGGCCACTGGCAACATCGTGATGGATGATTTGTGTTTCATGCTCGAGTCCATGGGTTTGAGCACCGGTGTCGATGTCTCTAAGTTGTTGGCCATTCGAGAGCTGGTGCGTGCCGCATTGCCTGACATCGAGATGCATGGCGCTTTGGCCAGGGCCGGCTTGCCCAAACACTTTGACCAACCAGGTCGCCGTCAACCCGAGACCGAGTTGACCACTTCTGATTCCTCTTCTTGATGGAACACACCCACATGGATACCAACACCGAAGTGCACTTGAGTCTGGGCACCGACTACCCAGAGATCCGCGAAAGCGTGCGCAAAATATGCGCCGATTTTCCTGGGGCTTACTGGCGTGACTTGGAAGAACGCCTGGCTTACCCCAGCGAGTTTGTTCAGGCCTTGACCCAGGCCGGATATCTGGCAGCCCTGATTCCCGAAGAGTACGGAGGCGCAGGCTTGCCCTTGCGAGCTGCAGCAGTCATTTTGGAAGAGATTCATGCGTCTGGTTGCAACGCTGGGGCCTGTCATGCGCAGATGTACATCATGGGCACCTTGTTGCGCCATGGCTCACCTGAGCAAAAAGCAAAGTACCTGCCGCAGATCGCTTCTGGGGCTTTGCGTTTGCAGGCCTTTGGCGTGACCGAGCCGACCTCGGGCACCGACACCACCAAACTCAAAACCCGCGCCGTGCGTCAAGGCGATCACTATGTGGTGCATGGCCAAAAGGTGTGGACCTCTCGGGCATTGCATTCCGATTTGATGCTGTTGCTGGCGCGCACCACGCCACTGGATCAGGTCAGCAAAAAAACCGAAGGCCTGTCGGTGTTTTTGGTCGACATCCGCCAAGCCTTGGGACATGGCCTGACCATCAAGCCCATCAAAGCCATGGTCAACCACCATGCCACCGAGGTGTTCTTTGATGGCATGAAGGTCCCCGCTGCCAACTTGATTGGCGAAGAAGGCAAGGGCTTCAAGTACATCTTGGACGGCATGAATGCCGAGCGCATTTTGGTTTCATCTGAATCCATTGGCGACGCCCGTTGGTTTGTCAAAACCGCCGTCAATTACGCCAAAGAGCGGGTGGTGTTCGACCGCCCCATTGGCCAAAATCAAGCCATTGCTTTCCCGATTGCACGCGCCCATGCCGAGACCGAAGCCGCAGATTTGTTGCTGCGCAAAGCAGGGGCTTTGTTTGCTGCAGGCCTGCCTTGCGCGCCCGAGGTCAACATGGCCAAACTGTTGGCCTCTGAGGCCGCTTGGCACGCCGCCGAAGCCTGTCTGCAATCGCATGGTGGTTTTGGCTATGCCCGCGAATACGATGTCGAGCGCAAATGGCGTGAGACCCGCCTGATGCAAATCGCGCCCATTTCGACCAACTTGGTGTTGTCTTATGTGGCCGAGCACGTGCTGGGCTTGCCCCGTTCTTTTTGAAGGTGATTGACATGAGTGGATTGACCGCCC
>CAWUNN010000290.1:0-3279 GCA_963923185.1 uncultured Limnohabitans sp.
ACGTGTACCGCATCGACCCCAACGGCAAGGTCACGGCGGTGATCACCGACATCCTCAACCCCAACGGTTTGGCGTTTTCTCCGGATGAGAAAAAATTGTATGTGGTTGAGTGGCGCGGCACGCCCAACCGCAGCATCTGGAGTTTTGATGTCAATGCCGACAACAGCTTGTCCAATAAAACCAAAGTGATCGATGGTGGCTTTGGGGCGCTCGATGGCTTCAAGGTCGATCGCGATGGCAATTTGTGGTGCGGATGGGGCAGCAACGGGGCCTTGCAGGCCGAGCCGACCCGCATGGGCGACAAAATGGTCTACGAGCTCAAGGGCAAATCAGAGGACCTCGATGGCGTGATGGTCTTCAATCCCCAGGGCAAGCCCCTGGCTTTCATCAAGCTGCCCGAGCGCTGCGCCAACCTCACGTTTGGTGGCCCCAAAAACAACCGCTTGTACATGACCGCCAGCCATTCGTTGTACGCTTTGTATGTCGAGTCCCACGGCGCCGTGTAAATGTCAGATGCATATCTGAAGTTTGTCAATTCAGGGCTGGGTCACCGCTTGTCGGCCATGCTGGGTTTGCCCCAGCCGGTGCCCCTGCAGCGCCATCAACCAGGGCAGGCGGTGGTGCAAGGCGATGTGCTGCTGGCCGCTGGGCCTGAGCCCCAGTTGCTAGAGACCTTGGCCCAGGCCTGTGCCAGCATGGCGGCCAGCACCTTGGCGCACCGAAGCGTCCCCGGTTGGACGGCGATCGCCAACCGATGCGGCATGCTCAGTGGACCTTGGCATGTGGGCGCCGATGTAGGCCCACCGGTGCAGGCCGTGTTGATCGATGCCACCGGTTTGACGCGTGTTCCACAAGGCCTTGAGCTGCATGAAGTCATGCACGAGGTGGCCCGGAGCATCCAAACCTGTGGTCGGGTGGTGGTGCTGGCCAGACCCGAAGCCTTGGCCAGCGATGCTGAGCAAGCCGCCGTGTGCCGCGCTTTGTTGGGCTGGGTCAAATCTTTGGCCAAAGAGCTCAAGCGCGGCATCACGGTGCAGTTGCTGCAAGTCAGCCCCGACGCGCAAGATCGCTTAGAGGGGGCGTTGCGTTTTTTCTTGTCACCGCGCAGCGCCTATGTGTCGGGGCAATCGATCAGGATCGACCCCGATGCGACGGCCCAAGCCGTGCCATGGTCACAGCCCCTGCAGGGGCGCACCCTGATGGTCACTGGCGCGGCCCGTGGCATTGGGCAAGCCATTGCCCAAACCCTGGCGCGCGACGGCGCGCGGGTGGTGTGTGTCGATGTGCCCCAAGCCGAAGCTGCCTTGCAAGACCTGGCCCAACAGATCCAAGGGAAAGCCTTGGCCCTGAGCATCACCGATCCTCAGGCGGCCGATCTTTTGGTCCAAGCCGCCTTGCAAGACGGGGGCTGGGATGGTGTGGTGCACAACGCCGGCATCACCCGTGACAAAACCACGGCGCGCATGGCAGCCCATTTGTGGCAATCGGTGGTCGATGTCAATTTGCAAGCCCAGTTGCTGATCAACCAAGCATTGCTCGGCTCGCAATCCCTCAAGGCCCATGCGCGCTTGGTGTGTGTGTCCTCCATCTCGGGCATTGCTGGCAACGTGGGACAGACCAACTATGCGTTTTCAAAGGCCGGTGTGATCGGCATGGTGCAAGGGCTGGCCTTGCAATTGCCCCCCGGCATGGCCATCAATGCCGTGGCCCCGGGCTTCATCGAAACCCAGATGACCGCCGACATCCCCTTGGCGATTCGCGAAGCAGGGCGACGCATGAATGCCCTGGGGCAAGGGGGCCTGCCCATCGATGTGGCCGAAGCCATCGCCTGGCTGATCAGTCCAGCGGCACAAGGTGTCAACGGTCAAACTTTGCGGGTTTGTGGTTTGAGCCTGTTGGGGGCTTGAGATGGACATCCTTGAACCCAGTGGTGTCGCATGGGGCATGGTCAAAGCCCTGCTGAGCAGCTTCAAACGCCCCGCTGCTGTGTCAACCTTGCCTGCTGTGACGGGACAACTTGAATGCGTGGTCCAGGTTGGGCACTTGGCCGCCTATGCCCAAATTGGCGGATTTGAAGTGGGGCAGGTGGCCCCCCTGACATACCCGCAATTGCTGACCATGCCACTGGTCATGGCCTATGTCGGCTCAAGACACTGCCCATGGCCGGCCATGGGCACGGTGCACCTGGCCAATGCCATCACCCAACATCAACCCGTCCAGGTGGGAGACGCCTTGCGGGTGCAATTGCAAAGCGGGCAGTTGCTGGCCCATGACAAAGGCCAAGCCTTCACCCTGGAGCTGAGCATTTGGCGCCAGCGCGATGGCATGTTGCTTTGGCAAGCCCAGCAAACGCTGTTGCGAGTGGGCGTGAGCGCACCGCGGGGCGCGCCTTGGTTGGAAGATTCCGAGCCCACCGTGCTGCAACACCATGCCAATTTTGAAGCGCCGCCAGACATTGGACGGCGCTATGCACGCATCTCTCAAGATTACAACCCCATCCACTGGTCGGCACTCAGTGCCAAGTTGTTGGGTTTCAAATCGCCCATGGCCCATGGTTTGTGGACCCAAGCGCGTGCACTGGCCTTGCTGCACCCGCAAGGCGTGCCACAAGCGGCTACCTTGACCACTCTGTTCAAACGCCCATTGCGTTTGCCCGCACAGGCTTCGGTCTGGGCCGCCAAAAGCTCCCCCCACGGCAGCGCCTTTGAGGTGCGCGACGCCTTGGGCCACCACGTCCACTTGAAGTCCCAGCTGTCCACCCACACATCATGAACATGCCCACCCGTCGCGTCGCCATCGTGGGCGGCAATCGCATTCCATTTGCCCGCTCCAACACGGCTTACAGCCACGCATCCAACACGCAGCTGTTGACCACCGCCTTGCAAGGCTTGATCGATCGCCATGGCCTGCATGGCCAGCGTTTGGGCGAGGTCGCAGGTGGGGCCGTCATGAAGCACGCACGCGATTACAACCTGGTGCGTGAGTCGGTGCTGTCCACCACCTTGTCAGCGCAAACACCGGCCTTTGACTTGCAACAGGCCTGCGGCACCGGACTGGAGGCGACCATCTTGGTGGCCAACAAAATCGCTTTGGGACAAATCGATTGCGGCATTGCCTGTGGGGTGGACTCGACCTCTGACGCCCCCATTGCGTTGAATGACCGTTTGCGCCGCACCTTGTTGGACCTCTCGCGTGCCCGCACCCCATGGAAGCGGCTGCAGACTGCGCTGCGCATTCGACCCTCTGAGTTTTGGCACCCCGAGTTGCCGCGCAATGTCG
>CAWUNN010000291.1:0-3275 GCA_963923185.1 uncultured Limnohabitans sp.
CATCCAACCGTGCGTGGCCCGACCGTACAGGCTGCCCGCCGAGGCGGAAAAGCGGCGATGAAATTGGGTGGGGCTGCTGCGCACGTGTTTCTGCCCCTTCAACTGCAATCCCACCTGGTGCAGTTGATCGAAGCTGGTCGTCTCGCATTGCTGTATCTCCTCAAAACGCTCAGGCTCATCACCCACTGCAGGGGCATTGACGAGGCAAAATAATCGTTCGGCACCTTGTTGCTCTGGCATGCCGGGCCGGTCCTGGGCGCAGACGTAGACGGTGGGGGAGCGAGGCAATTGGCGACGTTTGAAAATGTCGTCAAACTCGCTTTGGTAATCGTTTTGGAAAAACACATTGTGTCGATCCAAATCCAAGGTTTGTTTGGACGCCAAGACCGACCAAGTCAATGCGGACAGCGAGCGTGGCTGTTTGGCCAGCAGCACCGACTCTTGTGTGGCCTCACCCAATAGGCCTGCCCGAAGCGCATCAATTTCTCCGTTGAAAACCACCGCATCGGCCAGCAACTCGCCGTGATCGAGTCTTACGCCCACGGCGCGCCCTTGACGCACCAAAATTTGACGGCAAGGGGTTTGCAACAAAAAGCGCACCCCTCTCTGAGAGGCCATGCGGGTCAAGGTTTGGGTGAGCTGGGTCATGCCACCCCCAATGCTGAACACGCCGTCCATCTCGACTTGTGCAATCAACATCAAGGTGGCCGGAGCTTCCCATGGCGATGAGCCGCAATAAGTGGCATAACGGCCAAACAATTGGCGCAAACGCGGGTGCGTGAATTCAAGCTGCAACTGATGCCACAGAGAACGCATGGGGCCAAGTTGACTGAGCATGGCCATGCCTGAAAATCCCATCGAGGCCATGAAACGCCCCATGCTGGGGGCCGCCGAGCGCATGAAAGGCCCTTGCAAGGTGTCATACAAATGGCGAGCTCGGTTGCAAAATTTGCGAAACCGCTCGGCTTCTTCGCCACCGGCAAAGCGCTCGATCTCGGCTTCGCTGGCGGTCGGGTCGGCACACAAATCGAGCCGCTCGCCATCGGGCCAAAAATGACGCGCCAGCACCGACAAGGGCTTGAGCTGCAACTCATCGTCCAGCGTGGTGCCCAAACGGTGCATGATGTCTTCGAACACCCAGCGCATGGTCAGCACGGTGGGGCCCGAGTCGATTTTGACGCCATCGATCTCGGTGGTGTGCACTTTGCCGCCGGTCTCTGAGCGCGACTCGACCACGGTGACTTGCAGGCCTTGCTGGGCCAACAACAAGGCGCTGACCAGCCCACCCATGCCAGCACCGATGACCACGGCTTTGTCGCTCATGGTCGTGCCTCGCACAAAGCGGGGTCGCCCAAAGCCACCCGCTGCCCCTTCCAATGGCCTTGCATGTAGATGGGGCGCAGATGGACAAACAAAGACTCAGAAAAAAACTGATGCTTGTAGGCTGCCTGAATGGCGGCCAGATGAGCCTGGTGGTGGGCATAGGCACTCATGGCTTGCGCATCGCGCCAGACACTGAAGGTGCATTGGCGCAACAAGGGTGCCTCTCCCAAGCCCATGGCCAACTCGCACCCATCGGCCCGTTCCAAGTCGGTTTGGGCCGCGGGCGCATGGCGCCAAAAAGCCATGGCTTTGGCTGGTTTGATGCTGGCACGGGTCAGCACCGCCAACTCGTTCGATGCGGACTTTGGTGCGCCTTGCAAGGCCAACTCGTCGGTGGCGGCCCAGTTTTGCTGATCCCAATGGCCACGGGCCGATTGGACCGCCATGACGCCCATCCAACTTTGGTTGGCCCGATCGCGCACAGCTCGCACCCAGGGGCTGCGCATGAAGTCACTGGCATGGCCCCAGTTGTCAAAACAGGTGATCACCCCTTGGTGGGTGGCACTGGGGCGCAAACTGAAGCCCCCGCCCTGACCGCTGCCCATGACTTTGGCAAAACCCAGGCCGGGCACTTCGCGCAGAGCCGAACCCCCAGACATCAATCGCAACCAGCCCCAGCCTTGGTGCTGACGCAAATAATCCACCAGCAAAATGAACACCACCCCCGATAACGGGGGTGCGATGCGGCTGACTTCTTCCAAGCTCATGCCCAAGCCCCTCGAAGCTCAGAGGGCAACCTGAACACCACCTGTTCGCGCACCCCGCTCAAATGCTGCACCGTGGCCCCGGTCTGGGCCACGATCTGATGCACCACTTGATCGACCAACACCTCCGGGGTCGAGGCGCCTGAGCTGATGCCAATGCGCCGCACGGTGCCACTCCACCATTGCGCATCCAAACCCTGGGCATCTTGAATGAGATAGGCTGTGCAACCACTGCGTTCGGCCACTTCGCGCAATCGCGTTGAGTTCGAACTGTTGCGAGCACCCACAATCAGCATCAGGTCCACCTGTTGTGACAACTCGCGCACCGCGTTCTGGCGATTTTGGGTGGCATAACAAATGTCATCCAGCTCAGGTCCGACCATCTGTGGGTAGCGCAAGCGCAGGGCTTGCAAAATGTCGCGGGTGTCGTCCAGACTCAAGGTGGTCTGGGTCACATAGGCCACTGGCTCCGTGGCCCCCCAAGGCAGTTGTTCGACATCGGCCAAAGATCCCACCACGGCCACGGGCGCGTCCACGCTGCCCACGGTTCCCTCGACCTCTTCGTGTCCCACATGCCCAATCATCACCAAGTGTTTGCCCTGCTGATGAAACTTGCGCATTTGCACATGCACTTTGGTGACCAAGGGGCAAGTGGCGTCCAAGGCATGCAACGCCCGCTGTCCGGCCTGGTTGACCACCGCACGCGATACACCGTGGGCACTGAAAATGGTGACCGCCCCCGTGGGCACCTCGTCCAAGCTGTTGACAAAGACCGTGCCTTTGTCGCGCAACGCCGCCACCACATGCTGGTTGTGCACGATCTCATGGAACACATAGACCGGTGCGCCAAAGCGGCGCAAGGCCTGTTCGACAATGTCGATCGCACGGGTCACACCGGCGCAAAACCCCCTGGGCTGAGCCAGTAAGATTTGCAGGGGTGTCGCGGCGTTCATGGTCTTACTTTTTGGCGACCTTGACGGGCGCTGCTGCAGGTGGCGGTGGGGTCGACTGAAGCTCTGGGAAGTCTTTGGCCATTTGGGCACCGTACAAGGGTTTGTAAGCCCCTTGGTGGCAAGTGGCGCAGTTGACTTTGGCCACATCGCCCAGCTCACCCTTGCGGTGGGCGGGGAAGACATCGGTGAGCGAGTTCATGTAGTCGTTGTTCAAATCGCGTGCCATGCGAATGCC
>CAWUNN010000292.1:0-3255 GCA_963923185.1 uncultured Limnohabitans sp.
CGCCTACGCCGATGCCAGCCAGCGCCTGGTCAGCGTGCGCCGCCAGGCCCAAGAGCTGCAAGCCCAAGCGCATGAGCTTGAATTGGAGTTCAATCGACTCACCCAGTTGGCCGAGCAAACCCGACAGCGCTCCACCCAAATCGACACCGACTTGCACGAGGTGCAGGCCTTGTTGGACGATTTAGAGCAGCGCGGTGCTGCAGCCGAGGCCAGCTTTGAGTCCTTGGACATGCAATTGGCCGACCAGCAAGAGCGCCACGCCCAACTGGAAGAGCAGGCCATCGAGGCCCAGCGCCGACTGGAAGATGGACGTGAGCAGTTGCGAGCCATTGAGCGCGAGGCCCAAGAGGCCGATTTCAATCGCCGCACGCAGGTGGCCCGCGAGGCCGAACTCAGGC
This sequence comes from uncultured Limnohabitans sp., assembly GCA_963923185.1. GTDB lineage: Bacteria > Pseudomonadota > Gammaproteobacteria > Burkholderiales > Burkholderiaceae_C > Limnohabitans. Next base: position 399 of record CAWUNN010000292.1, read on the forward strand.
GCACCCTGGAGACCGCCAGCCAGCAACTGGACGGGCTGGACGAAGAAGAGTTGCGCCTGAAAGAAGAGCTTGAGCGACTCAGTGACGCGGCAGCCAAAGCGGGCTTGCAGGCCGCTCTTGAACTCAAATCCGAGCGCGAGCAAGCCTTGGGCGTGCGGCGCAACGAGTACGAGGACCTGACCTCTAAGTTGCGAGCCAGTGATGAGCGCCGCTTGAGCCTTGAGCGTGAACTCGATCCGCTGCGTCAACGCATCACCGAGTTGCAGCTCAAAGAGCAGGCCGCTCGCATCGGTCTGGAGCAATACGAGCAATTTTTGCAAGACGCCGATGCCGACATGGTCGAGCTTGAGCGCAGCATCACCGAGCATGGGGTCAAACTGGTTGGCTTGCAATCTGAGATCGATCGCATTCAGCGTGAAATCACGTCGTTGGGGGCGGTCAATCTGGCGGCTTTGGAAGAGTTGGCCAGCGCGCGAGAGCGCAAAACCTTCCTCGATGCCCAAATGGCCGATTTGACCGAGGCCATGACCACGCTGGAAGACGCCATCCGAAAAATCGATGGCGAGACCCGCGAATTGCTGGGCCACACTTTCAACACCGTCAATGAGCATTTTGGGCGCATGTTCCCAGAGTTGTTTGGCGGTGGTCATGCCAAATTGGTCATGACGGGGGAAGAGATTTTGGACTCGGGCGTGCAAGTCATGGCCCAGCCCCCAGGCAAGAAGAACCAAACCATCCACTTGCTCTCGGGGGGCGAGAAAGCCCTGACCGCGATCGCTTTGGTGTTTGCGATTTTTCAGCTCAATCCGGCGCCATTTTGTTTGCTCGACGAGGTCGACGCGCCGCTGGACGATGCCAACACCGATCGCTATGTCAAACTGGTCTCGAGCATGGCCAAAGAAACCCAATTCTTGTTCATCTCGCACAACAAGATCGCCATGGAAATGGCCGAGCAATTGATTGGCGTGACCATGCAAGAGCAGGGCGTTTCGCGCATTGTGGCGGTCGACATGGAGTCTGCCGTCTCGATGGCAGAAACCAGCTGAAAGCAGAGGTGAACACAGATGAGTACGTTGCAAGTGGCTTTGGCTGTCTCGGGTGGCTTGGTGCTGGCAGGGTTGGTTGCCCATGGTGCTTGGTCGTCGCGCAAAAACACGCCACGCCAGGCCGAGCCCACGCGCGATGGCACAGCTTCAGAGCCCAGCTTTCAAGACCCAGACCCGATCGCTGCGCCGCACTCAAGCGACGTGGCCGAGCCCGACACCGCCTTTGAGATGCCCCCGCTGATTTCGCAGCAAAGCAAGGCCCCTCAACAAGATGCCTTGATCGATGTGTTGTCTGCGATCGAAATCGAATCGCCCGTCAGCGGCGACGCGGCCATGGCGGCCATGCCACCGACTCGGCGGGTGGGCACCAAATTGTTCACCATTGAAGGCCTGCACGCCGAGACCGGCGAGTACGAACAAATCAGGCCCGGGCAGCGCTACAGCGCCTTTCAGGCCGGATTGCAATTGGCCAACCGAAATGGGCCGATGAACGAAATCGAATTTTCAGAGTACGTGGTCAAAACCCAAGCCTTTGCCGATGCGGTCGACGGCACCCCAGAGTTTCCGGACATGCTGCAAGAGGTTGCGCGGGGTCGCGAACTCGATCAGTTTGCCTCGCAACATGACGCCCAACTCAGCTTCACTTTGCGCGCGCGCGACCTGCCTTGGAGCCCTGGCTTTGTTCAGCAAAATGCAGCCCGCTTGGGCTTTGTCGCTGGGGTCATTCCTGGGCGCATGGTGATCGCTGCCCCTGAGGTGGGCTTGCCCCCCATCTTGGGTTTGAATTTTGATCCGCAAGCGGCCTTGGCCGATGACCCGACACAGGCCGCTGTGCGCAAAGTGGTGCTGACCTTGGATGTGCCCCAGGTGCATCGCCAAGAGCAGCCTTTTCCGCGCATGTGCCAAGTGGCTCGCGAATTGGCCCGCGTGATGGACGGCGCCATCACCGATGACGATGGGCGACCCTTGTCGGACGCGGCGCTGCAAGCCATTGATCGCGACCTGCAAACCCTGTACGACACCTTGGACGCCCGAGACTTGTCAGCCGGCAGTGCGCAGGCGCGGCGGCTCTTCAGTTGACCCAAGCCAGCGGCCATGGTCAACTTGGATCTGTTTGGCGCCGAGCCGCCCGCTGATGCAGCCGGGCGTGCAACCGATTTGCGCGCGCAACTCCATGCCCATGCCTACCGATACTATGTGCTCGATGAGCCCAGCATCCCCGATGTCGAGTACGACCGCTTGATGCAAGAGTTGCTGCAACTCGAGGCCCAGCACCCCGAGTTGCGCACACCCGACTCGCCCACCCTCAGAGTGGGGGGCCAAGCCCAAGAGGGGTTTCAAACGGTTCGGCACGCCAGAGCGATGCTGAGCATTCGCACCGAGACCGACACCACGCCACAAGGTGCGCTGGCATTTGATGCCCGCATCCGCAAAGAGTTGGGCTTGAGTGACGATCAGCCGCCCGTGAGCTATGTGGCCGAATTGAAATTCGATGGTCTGGCCATGAGCTTGCGTTACGAAAACGGTCTGCTGATGCAAGCGGCCACCCGAGGCGATGGCGAGGTGGGCGAGGACGTGACCGCCAACATCCGCACCATCTCATCCATTCCCTTGCGCTTGATGGATGGGGGCGTCCCCATTCCTGAGGTGCTGGAAGTGCGTGGCGAGGTCTACATGCGTCGCGACGAGTTCGAAGCCCTCAATGAGCGGCAACGTCAGCGCATCGCCAAAGGCATGAAGAACGAAAAGACCTTTGTCAATCCACGCAATGCCGCCGCCGGTGCGGTGCGACAACTGGACCCAGCCATGGC
>CAWUNN010000293.1:0-3248 GCA_963923185.1 uncultured Limnohabitans sp.
CCGCTATTTCCCCAGCAAACAAGACCTGGTGCAAGCGGTGTTTGATTCGGTCTTTATGCGCCGCTGGGACCCCAGCTGGGAGAAGCTGCTGCACGACCAATCGATTGAATTGCGCGAGCGCTTGCGGCAGTTTTATGTGCTGTATGCCAAGGCCACCTACCGGCCCGAGTGGATTCGCATCTACATGTACGCCGGCTTGGCCGACATGGGGCTGAACCGAAATTACCTGACGGTGGTGCGCAAGAAATTGTTGCTGGGCATGTGCGAAGAGTTTCGCCAGGCCTTTGTGCCCACCAAGGTGCTCAAAGACGCTCCGCCCATCACTGGGCGCGAGGTGGAACTGGTCTGGAGCCTGCACGGCAGCATGTTTTACTGGGCTGTGCGCCAGCATATTTTTAGCGCCAAACCGGCAGGCACCACGTTTGAAGAGCGCACCGCCGATGCGGTCGATCTGTTCTTGGCGGGGGCACGAACGCACTACCCATTGATCGTGGCCGAGGCCATCAAGGCCCAGTCCAGCAAAAAGGCCTGAGCCCATCAGGCCTGCGCGGGCACCTGTGCGGCATACCAGTCGGCAATTTGCACCCCCGGCATGATCTTCACTTCGGGCAAGGCCATCACATGGTCCAGCAGTTTTTCAAAGGAAGCGATGCGGTGTGGCACCCCTGTGATGTAGGGGTGCACGCTGATGGCCATCACCCTGGGGTTTTGGGCGCTCTCTTGACGCAGCCGTTCGGCTTGTAACACCCCCCGGTGGTACAGCTCTTCGCTGCGGTGCTGTTGAATGGCCATCAAGGGGATGTCGTTCAACTCGACCGTGTAAGGCACGGTCATCATGGGGCGAGGCGTGCCCTGGATCCAGGTGGGTTGATCATCGATCACCCAATCGGCCACATAGTCGATGCCTGCGGCACTCAAGACATCGATGGTGTCATCGGTTTCGGTCAGGCCCGGGCTTTCCCAACCGCGTGGCACGTGGCCGGTGAATTGGCGAATGACCTCTAAAGTTTTGGCCACATCTTCGGCTTGGTTCTCGACTTTGTGCATGGGCCCTTGGATCCAACCATGACCCATGAATTCCCAGCCTTCTTTCAATGCCGCTTCGGCCACTTGGGGATAGCTTTGACAGACGATGCCGTTGGTGGCCAGGGTGGGCACGATGCCGCGCTGGCGCAAGGCTTCAAACAGTCGCCAAAAGCCCGCGCGCATGCCGTATTCGTGCCACGACCAATTGGGCAAGTCGGGCAACAGGGGCTGACCCATGGGAGGCGGCAGCACGGTGCGTGGCATGGCTTTGGCAATCGACCAATGCTCGACATTGACGATGACCCAGACCAGCAGGTTTTTGCCATCCACCCCTTGGAGGATGGGGCGTTGCGTGAAAGGCACGTAGGGCAGGCGGTCGCTCAACAGTGGAAATGCACTCATGCTGATTCGGTGTGTTTATTGATCAATCGCTCAGTCTAATTCAGCTTGAGAAAGCCTCAAAGTCCCTGAGGGGACTGTCGGGTCTTTCAGGAGGTCACGACCGAGTGCCGGGGTCGATGTATCCTAGGGGTTGATGTCAACTTGCTTACACCGACCATGAGTGCTTTCAACCGCGACGCCAAGGGCGTTTACCTGATTACCGTCACGCCCTTCAAAGACAACGGTGAATTGGACTTGGACAGCACCGATCGCATGGTGGATTTTTTGCTTGAGCGCGGGGTCACGGGCTTGACGGTGCTGGGCATCATGGGCGAGGCGCCCAAATTGACCGCGGCAGAGTCCAAGACCTTTGTGCGCCAGATTTTGCGAAGGGTGGGCGGGCGCATTCCTGTGATCGTTGGGGCCTCGGCGGCTGGTTTTGCACCCATGCGCGAATTGACCCAAGGGGTGATGGAGTTGGGCGCGGCCGGCGTCATGGTGGCGCCCCCGCACTCGGTGCGCACCGACGACCAGATCGTGGCTTACTTTGACATGGTCAATGAGACCCTGGGGCCTGACACCCCTTGGTGTTTGCAAGACCACCCGGTGGCCACCGGTGTGCAAATGTCGGCAGGGGTGATCCAGCGCATCTTAAAAAACTCGGCCACTTGCGTCATGCTCAAGCACGAAGATTGTCCGGGCTTGGCCAAATTGAGCACCCTCAAGGCCGCCATGGACAAGGCCGAATTGCAAAAGGTGTCCATTTTGTGCGGCAACGGCGGCGGGTTGTTTTTGCCCGAAGAGATGTCCAGAGGTGCCGATGGCGCCATGACCGGCTTTGCCTATCCTGAGATGATGGTCGATGTGGTCAAAGCCCATGCCCGACAAGACCTGGAGCGCTCGCATGATCTGTTTGATGCCTACTTGCCTCTGGCCCGCTACGAGCAACAAGCTGGCATTGGCTTGGCGGTGCGCAAGCATTTGTTTTGGCAAAGGGGGGTGATCGCCTCGGCTGCGATCCGTAAACCAGGCCCCAAACTCAGCGCATCCGATCTGGCCGACATCGATCGCTTGGTGCGCCGTCAAGACAAGCGCTTGGCTGAGCTGGGCTAAATGGCACCAAAGTGGTGCCCAACTCAGGCTTTGACAGCTCTGGAACCACTGTAAATACGGGCTACAGGGCGTTGTTTTTGTTCATTTTCTTGCTTCATCAAGGCGCGCAGTCGGTTGAATCCAGCCTTGATTTGCATGATTTCATTGGTCAAGGGCTGGAAGCGTTTTTCGATCTCTGGGCCCTGATCGATTGAAACTGCAACATCGGTTTTCATGGTGCTTTACTCCGTTGTTGCCACCTTTAACGCAGCAAAACCCCAATCGGTAGACAAAGCGACATGAATTTTTCAAAAAATCTTCAAATCGTCACGCCACCGTCGATGACCAGGGTTTGACCGGTCATGAATGACCCCGCCTTGGACGCCAAAAAGACCGCCGCCCCAGCGATTTCATCGGGGTTGCCGATGCGCCGAAGCGGGGTGGTGGCATTGCGCTCGGCCAGCATGGCCTCGTCTTCCCACAGGGCACGGGCAAAGTCGGTCTTGATCAGGCCCGGGGCGATGCAATTGACCCGGACATTGTGCGGGCCGAATTCGACCGCGAGGTTGCGCGCCAATTGCATGTCGGCGGCCTTGCTGATGCAATACGCGCCAATGATGGGCGAGCCGCGCAGGCCGCCAATGGACGAGATGATGATGATCGAGCCCGAGCGTCGAGTGGTCATTTCGGGGCCGACCATGCTGACCAGCCAGTGATTAGAGACGATGTTGTTGTCCAAGATTTTTCTG
>CAWUNN010000294.1:0-3239 GCA_963923185.1 uncultured Limnohabitans sp.
GGGTGTTCCCGGCCATTCAGCTCAATCGCAGCGGAACCCGCCGTGAAGAGCTGCTGCTGCCCCCCGAGATCTTGCAAAAGACCCGCATTTTGCGCCAATTCATGTACAACATGGATGAGATCGAGGCCATGGAGTTGATGCTCAAGAACATGAAGGCCACCAAATCGAACGTGGACTTCTTTGATTTGATGCGCCGAGGCGGTTGATCCATTGCCGCATGGTGTGGCATAATATAGGGCTTAGGCGAAAAGTACCCTGGATGGGCCAGGGCGGCTGCCGCAACTGAAAGTAGGATCCCATGAGAGAAGGCATTCACCCCGATTACCGCGAAGTTTGCTTCGTTGACCTGTCCAACGGCTTCAAATTTGTCACCCGTTCGTGCGTGAACACCAAAGAGACCGTGAAAATGGACGATGGTCGCGAACTGCCTTTGTTCAAGCTGGACACCTCCAGCGAGTCGCACCCCTTCTACACCGGCACCCAAAAGTCGGTCGACAACATGGGCGGCCGCGTCGAGCGCTTCCGCAACCGCTACAAGACCGCAAGCAAGTAAATTCGGTCGCTGGCATTGCCAGAGGCAGCCAGGCGTCGCCGGGTTGCCTTTTTTTTTGCCCTCTTTTGATCCATACTGTCCCATGTTTCCATGAACACACCCAATCCAGCTTTGGTCCCCCAAGATGCCGTCAGGCGTTTGCCCAGGTTGGCTTTGGTCGGTTTTGTGTGCGTCTATGTCATGGCTGGTTTTTGGGGCCGAGAGCCCTGGAAAACCATCGACATGGGCAGCCTGGGCATCATGCTCGATTTGGCCCACGGGGTGGCCCATTGGAGTCATCCCACATTTTTAGGCCAACCCGCACAAGCCCCTGCTTTGTTGCCCTATTGGTTGGGGGCCATCGTGCTGAAATGGGCACCCAGCAGTTGGGATGCCGTGGTGCTGACTCGCATCCCCTATGTCTTGATGCTGATGCTCACCTTGTTTGCCACTTGGCGAGCGATTGAGCTGCTGGCGCAAAGCCCTGCTGCCCAGCCCGTGGCCTTTGCCTTTGGAGGAGAGGCCCGCCCACGCGATTACGCCCGGGTCATGGCCGATGCGGGCTTGTTGGCTTTGATGGCTTGCCTGGGCCTGGCCCAGGCCTCACACGAAATCACACCCATGGCCATGCAATTGTGCATGTCCAGTTTGCTGTTTTGCGGCATGGCCGGTCTGTCTCGTCCCTCGTTTGCGAGCCATCTGGCGCTGGTGATGCTGGGTCTTTGGGGCATGGCGCTCAGTGGGGCCCCCAGCTTGGCCTTGGTCATGAACATCAGCGCCTGTGTGGTGATCGGTTTGGACCCAGAAACCCGTTCCCACAGATGGCGCACCGTCTTGATGTTGCTGGGCAGTGCCTTGCTGATCGCTGGGGTGGCACACAGCTTGCAATTGTGGCAATTCACCTGGCGCGGTCTGCCAGGCGATTTCAAAAAATGGATGTCCTTGTTTCGCTTGTGGGTCTGGTTTTTATGGCCTGCTTGGCCTTTGGCCTTTTGGAGCCTGTGGGTCTGGCGCAAGTCTTGGCTGAATGCCAGACCTTGCAGGCATGTCTTGCTGCCCCTGATCATGGCCTGTCCAGCGGCCTTGGCCACTTTGTTCACCTCGCAAGAAGAACGTGCTTTGTTGTTGATCTTGCCTTTCATGGCAGCGCTGTCGGCCTTTGCGCTGCCCACCCTGAGGCGCAGCGTGTCGGCTTTGATCGATTGGTTCACTTTGATCTTTTTTTCCAGCTCTGCTTTGATCATCTGGATCGTGTGGTTGGCTGGGGTCACGGGATGGCCACCACAGCCCGCAGCCAATTTGGCGCGCTTGCTGCCAGGCCTGAGCATTGGCTTTTCGTGGCTCAGTGCTTTGCTGGCGCTGGCGGGCACTTGGGCTTGGGTATCGGTGGTGGCTTGGCGCGTCGGTCGCCACCGCTCAGTCATCTGGAAAAGCCTGGTCATGCCCGCCAGCGGAGCCGCTTTGTGCTGGTTGTTGTTGATGACCTTGTGGATGCCCATGCTGGATTACGCACGCAGCTACGCTCCATTGGTGCGCAACGTGACGGTCTTGATGGGACACCCCGCTTGCGTGCAAGCTCAAGGTTTGTCTCAAGCACAAATGGCGGCCCTGAAGTACCACGGCCCAATGGAGATCGATTTGCAGGGCGACATGGCTTGCGACTGGTTGGTGGTGGGCATGCGCAGCCAAGACGCTTTTCAAGCCAGTCCTCAAGCCCCACATTGGCGACATGTGCAACATGTGCGCCGCCCGACCGACCAATATGAGAATTTGGTGATTTACCAGCGCATCTCCAAACCCCAACATGAGTGATCGAAAACTGATCGCCCAGCATGCATTCACGGTCTGGGTGGGACAGCTGGCGGTGATGGCTTTTGGCGTGACCGACACCGTGGTGGCCGGTCGATACGATCCGACCGCTTTGGCCGCTCTGTCGGTGGGCTCTGCGGTGTACATCAGTGTGTTTGTCACGCTGATGGGCCTGTTGCAAGCCACCCTGCCCGTGTTGTCTGAATTGCACGGTGCCGCTCAAGCCCCAGAAATGGGGCGAGTCATGCGGCAATCGATTTACATCTGGGCGGCCGCCAGTGCGCTGGGGATGGCACTGTTGCTCAACGCCCACTGGGTGTTGCAATGGACCGATGTGCCCACTGCATTGCAACCCAGTGTCGAACATTACTTGCATCTGCTGGCAGGCGCTCTGCCCCCGGCTTTGGCTTTCAGGCTGTACGGCAATTTGAACCAGGCCTTGGGTCGCCCCAAAGCGGTGACTTGGGTGCAGTTGCTGGGTTTGGGCTTCAAGGTGCCCTTGTCTGCGGCCTTGACCTTGGGCTGGGGCACGGGTGAGGGCTTGGGAGTCATCGGGTGTGCCTGGGCCACCCTGACGGTCAACTGGTTGATGTGTGGCTTTGCGGTTTGGGCCTTGCGTCGCGGCAACTACCATGACTTGAAACTTTGGCACAAACCAGAGGCCCCTGACCCGCGGCGACTGAAAGACATGCTGCGTCTGGGCTTGCCCAACGCGGGCTCGATCACGGTAGAGGTGACTTCTTACACGCTGATGGCCTTGTTGATTTCGCGTCTGGGCAGCACGGCCGCGGCCAGTCATCAGATCATGTCCAACATGGGGGCGTTGCTGTACATGGTGCCCTTGTCTTTATCTGTCTCTTATACACATCTCCGAGCCCACGAGACGGACTCCTATCTC
>CAWUNN010000295.1:0-3232 GCA_963923185.1 uncultured Limnohabitans sp.
GCGCCCAGTTTTTCTTTGCGTGGGGGCACCCGCGAGATTTTGCGCGGCATGATCGCCCGTGGCCTGGGCTTGCGCTGAAAGGAATCGCCATGAACAATCTGTTTGCCTCGGCTTTGAACGATGTGTTGAATGACCAGTGCAGCCCTGGCGTGGTGCGCAAGATGGAAGCCCGCCCACAAGGGCGTGAGTTGTGGCAGACCTTGGTGCAACAAGGCTTTGCCGACGCCCTGCTGCCCGAGGAACAAGGCGGCGCCGATTTGTCGCTGCAGCAGGCCTTTGACCTGTGGGAGCTGTGTGGGCGCTACACCCTGCCCTTGCCACTGCCCGAGACCATGTGGGCGCGTGCATGGTTGCATGCACAAGGTGCTGGCATACCGGCAGGCCCCATCGGCTTGGGGCTGGGACAGATGCCCCAAAGCACCGATGCGCCGCTGGTGGTCGACGTCAGCGCAGGCAGGGCCTGTGACCATGTGCTGGTGAATGCTTTAGGCGGCATGCATGTGCTGAGCGTGGCCAGTGCCAAGCTCGAACCACACGGCTTGGCCTTGGATGCGCGCCTGACTTGGTCGGCCCAAGCGATCAAAGCCGGCACCCCAGTACTCACGCGCCCAGGCGCAACAGCCGATCTGAAAACCGTGCAAGCCCTGCTGGCTGCCGCGCAACTCAGTGGCGCGATGATGGTGGTATTTGAACAAAGTCTTGAGCATGCCAATCAGCGCCAGCAATTTGGCAAACCCATTGGAAAATTCCAAGCGATTCAACACAACCTGAGCCTGATGGCCGAGCAGGTGTTTGCGGCTCGCATGGCTGCGCAATTGGCTTGTACCGGCTCCATGGCCCAGCTGTCAGCCCTGCGGGTGGCCGTGGCCAAGGCCCGCACCAGTCAAGCGGCGCAACAAGTCACCACCTTGGCGCACGGCTTGCATGGGGCCATGGGCTTCACCTCAGAGTTTGATTTGCAATTGCGCACCCGACGCATTCATGCTTGGCGGCAATGCGCTGGCACCGAGACCCTTTGGCAAACCACCTTGGGTCAGTCTTTGTTGCAACACCCCAGGCACAGCTTGGATGTGTTGCTGGAGTTGACCGCCTTGCCGCAATGAGCTGAATGGACATTTTTGGAGAATACACATGTCTGGCATTTTGAAAAAAGAACGCATCGGCGCCATCATGGTCTGGACCTTGGACCAACCCGAGACCCGCAACGCCTTGACCGGCAACAATGTGGCCGGCGAATTCGTGCAGGCCTGTGAAGAGGTCTCCAAAGACACCTCGGTGCGGGTGGTGGTGCTCACCGGCGCGGGCCCCGTGTTCAGCTCAGGGGGCAATGTCAAGGACATGCAAAAGTACGCCAGCAACAGCATCCCCACCGAAGTGATTCGCGATGAGTACCGCCATGGCATTCAGCGCATCCCCAAGGCCTTGTATCCGCTGGATGTGCCCGTCATCTGTGCGGTCAATGGGGCCGCCATCGGGGCGGGTCTTGATCTGACTTGCATGTGCGACATTCGCATCGCCAGCGACACGGCCTTGTTTGCCGAGAGCTTTGTGCGGGTGGGCATTGTGCCCGGCGACGGCGGCGCTTGGTTGCTGCCACGGGTGGTGGGCATGTCCAAAGCTTGCGAGATGGCCTTCACGGGTGAGGCCATCGATGCCCAACAGGCCCTGGCTTGCGGCTTGGTCTCGCGCGTGGTGCCGCCCGCCGATCTGATGAAAGAGGCGATGGCATTGGCTCAAAAGATTGCAGCCAACCCTGGCACGGTGCTGCGCATGACCAAACGCCTGCTGCGCGAAGGTGAAAAAAGCAGCCTCGAGTCGTTGCTGGAGTTGTCAGCCGCTTACCAAGCCATTGCCCACCACACGGCCGATCACCACGAAGCGGTGCGAGCCTTTGTGGAAAAGCGGCCACCCCGGTTTTCTTGAGGCTTTTGCTGGGGATTGAGGGGAATGTCCGAGTTAGGGGGTTCCCCCCCGGATTGCGTGGGTCTTGTTTGTCCGTTAAGATACGGTAATGATCGATTGATCAAGAAAACAGGAGCCTGCCATGAGATTGGGATATTTCACGATGCCGGTGCATCCGGCCAGCCGCAACCCCACCGACACCTTGCGCGAAGACCGCGAGATCATCATGTTGGCCGATGAGTTGGGCTTTCACGATGCTTTTGTCGGTGAACATTTGACCGACTTGGTGGAAAACATCACCAACTCGATGATGTTTCAGGCCACGTTGATCCATTCAACCAAGCAAATCAGACTGGGCACGGGCACCACCAATTTGTCGCACGTGCACCCGGTGTTGGTGGCCGCGCATGGCGCCATGTTCGATCACCTCTCGCAAGGTCGCTTCATTTTGGGCGTGAGCCCGGGTGCCCTGCCCTCGGATGCCGAAGCCTTGGGCATCTTCCACGAAGACCGCAACAAGATGTTTGCCGAGTCCATCGATGTGATCTTGAAGTTGTGGGAGACCGATCCCCCCTACGACATCGATTTCCCGGACAACCGCTTCAAGGTGTCGACACGCCAAACCCTGGACGATGTGACCCACACCGGCAAGATGTACAAGCCCTATCAACGACCCCGCCCCGAGATCGTGGGCACCGTGGTGGCGCCCTTCTCTAAAGGTGTGATCGCCATGGGCGAGAAAGACATGCACCCGATCTCGGCCAACTTTTTGTTTGATCAATGGTTGCCTTCGCATTGGGAAAACTACGCCAAGGGCAAGGCCAATGTGGGCAAGGTGGCTGATCGCGCCGATTGGCGCGTGGCTCGCACCATCATGGTCCACGACGACGACAAAGTGGCCAAGTCGTATGGCAAAACCTCTGAGCAAAGCCCTTATCGCTTTTATTACCGCAACTTGGGCCACAAGTTGCACAAAGGCAAACGCGATGCCGTGTTCACCAAAGACGGTGTGACGCCCGATCAACCGGTGGCGTTGGACAGCATCATGGACGAGTTGGTCATTTGCGGAAGCGTCAACCACGTGGTCGACCAAATTTTGGCCTTGCACGACAAACTGGGAGGCTTTGGTGAGTTGGTGTATGCCGGCTTGGATTGGACCGACCCGGTGTTGGCACGCCGCTCGATGGTGCTGATGGCCGAACAAGTCATGCCCAAAGTGCGCGCCGCCATTGGTGCCGAGGTGACTGCATGAGCCGCCCGCAACTGGGGGACGCGGCCTTGGACCTGTCTCTTATACACATCTCCGAGCCCACGAGACGGACTCCTATCT
>CAWUNN010000296.1:0-3232 GCA_963923185.1 uncultured Limnohabitans sp.
GGTGGTCGCGGGTGTCGACAAAATCGACAGGTCCTTGAACCACTTCCAGCATGGACAAATCGGCGGGTGCACCCAGCTGCAGTGTGCCATGCAGTGGAATTTTTTGGATCACCTGAGCAGGCGCGACAGTGGCCATCTTGACCACCTCGGACAACGAAAAGCCCATGTTCAAAAACTTGCTCATCACCCAAGGTAAATAGGGCTGGCCAGCGGTGTTGGCCGATACCGCATGGGCGTCCGAGCTCAGGGTGTCGGGCATGCAGCCTTGCGCCATCGCGGCTTCGGCCACGGTGTAGTCAAAGCTTCCACCACCATGCCCCACATCAAAGATCACACCGCGTCGTTTCGCTGCCAGCGCAGCGGGCAGCAGTTTACCGTCTTGCACGATGTTGGTGCCTTCACCTGCCACGTTGTTGGCACCCGAGTAGCAGTGCGTCAAAATGTCGCCTGCTCGCAAGCTGTCCAAGATTTGCGACATCAGCGCACGATCGGACACGCCGCCGATGTGGACCATGACTTTGGCCGTGGGCACACCCGACAGCTCACAGGCCAAGATGGCCCGCTTCAAGGGCTCGATGCCGTGGCGGGCGATCACGTTTTCGCTCATGCGCACCTTGATGCCCAAGACCACATCGGCGTTTTCTGCCACGGTGCGAGCGGCGATCTCGGGTTGTGCGTAGGCCAAATTGGCCAACTCGGCTTCAGGGAAACCGGTCAGCCCGATGGTGGCGATGTGCACAAAGGCAAATTGTCGGGTGCGCGAGGCCGGTTGAACAAAGCGACGCCAGGCCGCGAAATTGTGCGCCCCTGCATCGCCTGCCGACACCGTGGTGGTGGTGGCTTGATGCACCATCAACTCATCGGCGGGCAGGCCAATGGCCGACCCATACGCAAAAGTGTGGCAATGCAAATCGATCAAACCGGGTGTGACCAGTTGGCGTTTGGCATCGAGCACGCGCGCTGCACCCTCGGTGGGCAGGCTGTTGCCCAAGGCCACGATCTTGCCGTGGCGAATGCCAATGTCTCGCAAGCCGTTCAGGTTTTGAGAGGGGTCCACGACCTGGGCGTTGCGAATCAACAGATCAAATGGCTGGGCAGCAGCCCAGACCAAACCCGATCCCAAGGGCAGGGCACCAGCGCTGGCCCAGGCCAGGCCAGTACTTAGAAAATGTCGACGTGTGGTGTTCATGTGTCCATTGTGTGTCAGGGGTTATGCAACTCGACCAACTGAGCCAAGGCCGCGCGCCAGCCTGGCTCAAAACCCATTTGCTCGTGCCTGGTGCGGCCATCGGCATCGCTGTGTTTCAAAACCGCATGAAACATCGACCCGCCTTCAGGCAAGGCCTCAAATCTCAGATCACAGACAAAGCCAAACCCCATCAGCGCAGCGGGGTTGGGACGAAAATCGGCGCCCATGAGATTGGTCCAAACCAATCGATGGGGAGGGTTCATCACCAAATAGCAGCCTTGATTTTCTGGCATGTTCTCACCCTCAGGGGATTGCATGGTGTTGCGGAACACGCCGCCAGGTCGCAAATCAATCTGGCATGCGACCACCTTCCAAGGCCTGGGACAAAACCACTTTATCAGCACATCGGGCTGGGTCCAACCCTCAAACAGTTGTTCAGGTGTCAGTGGCACCTGCACCTTCAATGCAAGGTCCAACTGAGGGTCAAAGTCATGGTTCACTGCCTCATGTTAAACCGAACTGCATTTGGGTGTTGCAGCGATCCGATCTCATCGCTGGCCTTCATGGTGAAGCAGGGTGATCGCGTCCCATGTGAATGACTTTGAGATCGGTTCAGGCTTGAGTGGAGGGCCGTCTTACTTAAAAGAAGCATATAAGTACATATTCATTTATAAAAATAAACCCATGAGTCAATTTATAATTGACTTTATATAGTTAAATGTTAAAATATTCGATAAATAATAAACCTGTAGGTTGATATGAAACGGCATTTCCGCGAACTTCAAATCCATCAAATGGACGACCTTCTCATGGCGTGGCGATCTGCTCCATTGAGCGCTCGCCCTGGCTCAGGCTGGGCGCGTTCAATCCGTGAGTCTCTGGGCATGTCGGCGACCGCATTGGCCAGACGTTTGGGCATGAGCGTTGCTGGCGTGAGAAAACTTGAAACTGCAGAAGAATCAGGTGCCATCACGCTGGCCAGTTTGCGCAAGTTGGCCCAGGGGTTGGATTGCGAACTGAAATACGCTTTGGTGCCTCGCACAAGTCTCAAGCAACAAGTGCGAAACCAAGCCGAGCGGATCGCTCACGAGAGATTGCAATCGATTTCTCACTCCATGGCCATGGAGGATCAGCCAGTCTCAGACACTGCCAACCAACTTCAAATCGAAGCAACGATCACTGAGCTTCTTGCTGGTTCACGTCGACAGCTTTGGTGAGGCATTGTCATGGACATGAATGACGTGCCAGGCGCAACACCCTTGGATCCAGACGAAGCAGAAGGTTTGGTGCCAAGCCATATCACCACTCAGGGCGATTTGAACGCATGGGAACAAGCAAACATTGCCATCGCCGATCGATGGGCGATGCGTCAGAAAAAAAGAGATCTGTTGAGCGAGGGCTTTGTTCGAGATTTGCATCGCAAAATGTTTGATCAAACTTGGACCTGGGCTGGAACATTTCGTCGAAGCAATAAAAACATCGGTGTCGATTGGACCCAAGTTTCGGTGAGGTTGCGCAACTTGATCGATGACTGCAAATATCAAATCGCTCATCGGGTTTTTGATGCAGATGAAATGGCTGTGAGGTTTCACCATCAACTGGTTTGGATTCACCCCTTTCCAAACGGCAATGGACGCCATGCACGATTGATGGCAGATTTATTGGTGATGCGTCTTGGACATTCACGTCTGACATGGGGCCGACAAGAAGCCGCCAAGACCAGCGTGGGGAGCATTCGCAAACATTACTTGACTGCATTGCGCAAGGCGGACCTTGGCCAGTACGACGATTTGCTGGCTTTTGCTCGCGGCTGAATTTTTAAGCCAATCTCAACCACGGGGATGAGTGCTGACCATGGTGCTCAGTGGTCAGGGGTCAGGGGGCAATTCAAGTGTGCAGCGTGATGCATCACAAAATCGGCGATCGAGGGCACATCAGTCAAACTCAGCAGGGGCAATGGACAATTGGCCAGCGAGTCGGTTTGCAATGCGTCAGAGGCCAGCGCGATGATGTCGGGCATGCTGGGCCATAAAGGGGGTTGAC
>CAWUNN010000297.1:0-3223 GCA_963923185.1 uncultured Limnohabitans sp.
TCCAACAGCATCTCGGTCGAGCCATCGGTCAAGGTGGCCACCTGAGCCGCTTGCAGGTGACGCAAAAAGGGATGCGACCCCTGCAAACCCTCGGCACCCATGGCATGCGCCAAAGCGCCGATGTGTGTGTGCGCCATGCGAGTGGCCAAGACCTTGGCATGGGCGGCACTGAGTCGGGCATCCAGCCCCGCGTCGATGTGTTGGCAAGCGATGCGAACCAAAGCTTGGGCAGCTGCCAAGTCGGTGTGCGCTTCGGCCAAGATCCAGCGCCAGCCCTGATGCCCCTTTAAAGGCAGACCGAATGTGGATCGCTGATGCCCGTGGCCAGCAGCCACGCTCAGGCATTGGGCGACCATGCCGCAGCACATGGCCGCGACATAGCATCGGGCTGCATTGATGCCATGCATGATGTCTTTGAAAGCCTGTGTAGGGGGGGACACACATTCATCGGGCAAACAGTGGTAGCCGCGCAACTGAAATGTACCCGTGCCCATCAGCGGCAATGGACCCATGGGCCTGGCTTGCGTGCGAACCCAACCGTCACGGCCAGCCTCCACCCAAAACGCCGCGATGCCGGCCGCGCCCGACCCGGATTGGGTCTGGGCATAGACCACCGCACCATCTGCATGCCAAGCGTTGATGATCCAGGCCTTGTCGCCGTCTAGTCGCCAGCCCTCGCCCATCGGTTGGGCCACGGTTTGAATCGCCGCAAAGTCAGAACCCGCACCCGGTTCAGTCAGTGCTGTGCACGCCAACACATCGCCCGACAAGATGCCAGGCACCACCTGGTCCATCAGACCCGCCCGGTTCAATCTGACCAATTGCTCGGCCACATTGTGCGAGTTGACGATGGCCATGGACAATCCAAAATCAACCCGAGCCAGCGCCTCGACCACGGCCACTTTGTCGCTGAAACTCAAGCCTAAACCGCCTTGTTCGCGTGGCACCTGAATGCCCATCCACCCCATGGAAGCTGCAGATTTCAACAACTGGCGCAAGCTGTCCTTAGAAATGGCATCGCCTTGCCCCAAAGCCAGTGTCACAGCTTGGCTTTGAGCCCATTCAAACGCTTGTTGCGACAAACGGGTCATGCACGCCTCCTGAGTGTGCGCACCATGTTGTGCAGTGCATGGGTGCAAAGTGGAACCAAGCCTCTTGGCATGAACATGGTGGCCACCACCAAAATCAGCCCATAGATCACCAACCGGTAACTGTCGGCCATGCGCAAGTATTCGGGCAAAAACACCACCACGAACGAGCCCACAATGGGCCCACTGAGTGTGCCGCTGCCGCCCAAAATGACGGCCAAAATGGCATTCAACGACTGATCCACCCCAAAGGGCTCGGGGTTCACAAACCCGATGTAGTGTGCGTACAAAGCACCCGACAAGCCGGCCAGACTGGCGCTGACCACAAAGGCAAACAACTTGTAGTGCCAGGTGATGACCCCAGTGGCTTCGGCCAAGGTTTCGTTTTGTCGAATCGCCAGCAACACCCGACCGACTCGTGAGTGAAGGATCAGGGCACAAAGCAGCACCGACAAGGCCGCCAACATCAAGACCAAATGGTAATAAGGCACGTTGCTGCGCCCTTCAAAGTCAAGCGTCCAAGCCCCCCAGCTGATCTCGCTTGGGCGAGGAATGTGGGTGATACCGGCTTCGCCACCTGTGAGCGATTGATAGGTGTTGAGCACCGTGTAAATCACCATGTTGTAGGCCAGCGTCAAAATCGCAAAATAATGCCCCTTGACTCGCAAACTGGGGTATCCCACCAGCACCGACATGAGGCCCGTGAACAAGGGGGCCATCCACAAGGCTTGCCACACCGAGCCGCCCCACTGTGTCGTCCACAAGGTGGAAAAATAAGCCCCCACCCCCATGAAGCCTGCCTGGGCAATCGACACGTAGCCGGTCACGCCTTGGATCAGGTTTTGCCCTTGGGCCATCAACACCCAGATCAAGGCCAAGGTGATCAGGTGCATGAAATAGGGCACTTGGATGAGCGCTGGCAAAGCTGCGGCCACCAGCACCACAAGGCCTGCCATCCAAGGTGCAGTCGATCGTTTCATTTTTTGCCCAACAGGCCTTCGGGCCGCCACAGCAACACCGCGATCATCACCAAAAAGGCGATCACGTCCTTGTAGGCCGAAGCAATGAAGCCTGCAGCCATGGCCTCGCTGACGCCCAAGATCATGCCCCCCACAATGGCGCCAGGGATGGAGCCCAGCCCACCCAAAATCAACACGGCAAAGCCTTTGACCGCCAAACCCTCGCCCACACCGGGCGCGATGGCCAGCAAAGCCCCGACCAAGGCGCCTGCGGCCACGCCCACAGCAGAAGAGATGGAAAACACCACCACCGACACCCAGGCGACGTTCACGCCCATCAACACCGCCGCCGATCTGTTTTGCGCCACCGCACGGATCGACTTGCCTGTCTTGGTGCGGCTGATGAACCAGGCAAACACCATGATGAGGACCAAGGTGGTCAACATGACGATCAGGCGCAGTTGAGAAATCACGATGCCCCAGACCTCTAACACGCCGCGAAAAGGCGTTGGGATCACGATTTGATCGGCACCAAAGACCAACAAATTGCCACCTTCAAACATCATGGTCAAACCCAATGCAATGATGAAGGCATTGATGGGGGGCGCATTGCGCACCGGATGGTAAGCCAGCCGCTCGATCAACAGGCCCAAGAGCAGGCCCATCAGCATGGCCAACCCCATGGCCAGAAAAAAATTCAATCCGCCTTGCTCGACCCACAGGTAAGTCAGATAGCCCCCCGTCATGGCCACCGAGCCATGGGCAAAATGAGCGATGCCCAAAATGCCAAACACCACGGTCAAACCCAAAGCGATCAGCGTGTAGACCGAGCCCATGGCCAGGCCATTGAACGCTTGTTGCAGGATTTCGTTCATGTGCAGCTCAAAGCCAAGGGACGGGCTTTCTTCATTTGCGCAAGCTGCGCAGGTGTTCTGAATAGGCCTTGGTGTCAGAGGGCAAGTCGGCCATGTAGACCCACTTGCCTTTTTGCCATTGGAAGGCCCCGTTCGAGGTGTAGGCCTGTCCGTTGACGTCAAACATCAGGCCCGCGGTGGGCAAATACTTCATCACGGCCTCTTTGGGGATGGTCAATTTGCGAATCTCGGCCAAGACTTTTTTCAAATCATCGACATGGCCTGCGCGTTCGATGGCGTTTTTCAGCACATACACCTGGTC
>CAWUNN010000298.1:0-3214 GCA_963923185.1 uncultured Limnohabitans sp.
CAGCAAATCATGAATGTCTTGACCTTGGGCTGGTGTCTTCCAAATGGGGCTCAGGTCTATCAAAGGCAATGAGGTCATTGGGTGGTTGGGTTGAATTGGATGCCCAGTCTCTTTGCAAATTCCATACCCAATTTGAAAACTGTTCATTGGCATGCAGATTGCTTTTGAACCATCATTCAATGGAGTGATGGCATGAGCATCTTTTTAAAATCCAAGGTTTGGCTGCGTGGCTTGTCCCTGAGCACGCTCATGGCCACTTCTTTTGTGCACGCGCAAGACATCAAAATTGGCTTGGTGGCCGCATTGACCGGCCCCTCGGCCCAGTCGGGCGAAGCCATCACCCGAGGCTTGACCATCGCCATCGATGAAATCAACGCCAAAGGGGGTTTATTGGGCAAAAAGATCACTTTGGTTCGCCGTGACGATGAGTCCAGCCCGCCCAAGGGCATGGCTGCCGCCAGAGAGTTGATCTCAAGTGAAAAGGTGACAGCATTTTTTGGTGGCATCGACACACCCGTCTCTTTGGCCATTGCACCGATTGCCAACCAAAACAAAACACCATTTTTGGGCGTGTGGGCGGCTGGCACCAAGATTGTGCAAAACGGCGCCAATCCCAACTACGTGTTCAGGGTCTCGGCGCAAGACGATTTGGTTGACATTGCGCTGGTCAAATACGCCATGCATAAATTCGGTGCCAAAAAGCTGGGCCTGGTGTTGGTCAACAACCCTTGGGGTGAGTCCAATGAAAAGGGACTGAAGGCGGCTGTCGCGGCCTTGGCAGGCAAAGTCGAGATGGTGGGCATCGAAAAACTGGAGCAAACCGATGTCGATGTCACGCCTCAGTTGCTTCGCTTGAAAGCGGCCGGTGCAGATTGCATTGTGCTGGTGGCCAATGCGGCCCCCGGCGCTCAAATGATGAAGTCCAGGGACCGGATGGGTTGGAAGGTGCCGGTGGTGTCCCACTGGGGCATCTCGGGTGGACGTTTTGATGAGTTGGTGGGCGAGACCGCAGGGGACGTCCATTTTGTGCAAACCTACAGCTTTTTCTCCAAACCCACTGACGTTTCCAAGCGCGTCATGGCGGCTTTGTCGACTCGCTACAGCGTGAAATCACCGGCCGAGGTGATTGCACCGGTTGGCACGGCCAATGCCTACGATGCCATGCATTTGTTGGCCAAAGCCATTGACAAAGCCAAAAGCCTCGATGGCGATGCCATTCGCAAGTCGATGGAGCAAATCGATGAGCACGTCGGTTTGATCAAGACCTACAAATCGCCTTTCAGCGCCGATGACCACGAAGGCCTTGCGCCCGATGACTACATCATGGTCAGGTACGAGGCAGGCAAGGCCGTGCCTGTGAAATGAAACCCAGCGCTGAACACACTGGCTTTTGAATCATGTGGGACCAATGGCTGCTCAGCCTGATTTCGGGCGTCGGGGTCGGCAGCATGTATGGCCTGACTGCGCTGGGCTTTCACATCACTTATCGGGTGTCGAGAACGGTCAATTTTGCCCAAGGCACTTGCCTCATGTTGGCAGCGGTCGCGGCCTTCACCATGCAAGTGACCTGGCAATGGCCGGCTGCGCTGGCCGCTGTCTTGGCCCTGGTGTTGTGTGCCTTTTGGGGGGCCGGGGTCGAATGGTTTGTCGTGCGGCCCTTCACCCAAAAGGGGTCTGACGCCTGGCTCATGAGCACGTTGGCCTTGGGCTTGCTGTTAGAAAACGCCGTCTTGCTCAGCTTTGGCAAAGATCCACGCGGCATGACCTCTTCCATGCAACACATCGCCTGGATGGTCAGCGGCGTCAAGATCAGCGCCCAACAAATCCTGATCCCGGTGGTGGGGTTGACCTTGGCCATGGTTTTGACTTGGGTGTTCAAGTACACCTCGGTGGGGCGGTCATGGACGGCCATCTCACTCAACCCTGAGGCCGCCAGCCTGATGGGCATTCCCACCCAACGGTTTGTCACCCTGTCGTTTGCTTTGTCGGGTGTCTTGGCAGGCATCGCGGGGCTGTTGATTGCGCCTTTGTACACCGTCTCAGCAGGCATGGGCACTTTGTTTGGTTTGAAGGCTTTTGCGGCAGCCATCGTCGGGGGCATGGACAGCGCTTTGGGTGTGATGGTGGCTGGCACGGCCATGGGCTTGATCGAAGCGCTGGCCATCAGCGTGCTGGGATCGACCTACACCCAAATGATCTCTTTTGGGTTGACCATCGCCATCTTGTGTCTCAAGCCTCATGGCCTGTTTGGCCAACCCACGGTCAAGAAAGTATGAACATCTGGACCCTTGTGCGTTCCAAGACCGGCATGGCCTCAGGGGCATGGGTGTTGCTGATCGCGATCAGCCTGATGTGGATGAACGATTACCAAGTGTTGATCTTGGGCACTGTGGCCATCAGCGCAATCGCTGGGGTGGGCATGAATGTGTTGCTGGGTTTGTCGGGCCAAGTCTCGTTGGGGCATGCGGCCTTTTATGCCATCGGCTCTTATGCGGCTTCCCTCCTGGCCATGCAATGGGGGCTTGATTTTTACCTTGCATCCTTGTGCGCTGCGCTCATCTCAGGGGTCTTTGGCCTGTCATTGGCGTTGCCTGCTTTGCGTTTGCGTGGGCCTTATTTGGCCATGGTCAGCATTGCATTCGGATACTTCATAGAGCAAGGCATTGCCAATTGGAAAGACCTGACGGGTGGCTGGAACGGCATCATGGGCATCCCTGGCCCGAGCAACTTTCAAGGACAGACATTGGGGGCGGCTGGCATCACCGCTTGGGCTGCTGTCATCGGTGCCGCATTGGTGTTGGCCTATGACCGCTTTGTCCACTGCCGTTGGGGCTTGATGATGCGTGCTGCCAAAGACTCGGAAATCGCGTCCGAGAGCTTGGGCATGCGACTGATGGTGATTCGGGTGCTGGCGTTTGCCTTGTCAGCGGCCATCACGGGCTGGGCTGGCGCATGGTTCGCCGCTTTGCAAGGCTTCATCAGCCCTGAGTCTTTTCCCTTTTTTCAATCCATCATTTTTTTGTTGATCGTCTTGGTCGGCGGCAAAGGTCACCCACTGGCGCCTTTGTTAGGAGCTGTGGTGGTGGTGGGTTTGCCCGAGTCGATTGCCTTTTTGGCTCAATATCGGTTGATGTTTTTTGGCCTGTCCCTGATGCTGGTGTTGTGGCTGGCACCCCATGGCCTGATGGGTGGGTGGTCTCGTCTCAGGCGCCGC
>CAWUNN010000299.1:0-3204 GCA_963923185.1 uncultured Limnohabitans sp.
CCCGTCGATTGATGGGCAAATGCGACTGCTGGCTCAATTGCCTCATGGGCAGCATCAAAAACCAAGTCGGGTACGCAAAGGCATGCCGCACCGGCCTGAGTCGGGTGTGACGCACTTCACCTTCTCCCAGCCAGGCTGTCATGCGCCGACCTCGACCGCTTGGGCGCCGTGCGCCCGTGCCCAAGCCTGCACCACCGAGCGGGCCGAGCGCAAGCCATCTTCATGAAAACCATAACCCATCCAGGCACCTGCAAACCAGGTGTGCTGTTGACCTTGAATGGACCCAACGCGCTGCTGAGCCGCAATGGCGGCCAGGTCAAAGACCGGATGCTCGTAATTCATTTCTTTGAGCACATGCTCAGGGCGAATGGGTCGCAATGGGTTGAGCGAAACAAACACCGGATCCTTGAATGGCAAAGGCTGCAATCGATTCAACCAGTAATGCAAACAGACCTCTCCCGCTGCGTGATCTGAAGATGCTGCACGCTCGTAATTCCATGCTGCCCAGGCTTTGCTGCGCTCAGGCATGACCGACACATCGGTGTGCAACACCGCTCGATTGGGGTGGTAACGGATGTGGCTCAACACATCGGTTTCTTGCCGAGTCGGTGCGGCCAGCAACCGCAATGCCTGATCAGAGTGAGTGGCCAACACCACTTCATCGAATCGCTCACTGCTGTGTGGGGTGTGGATCCACACCCCAGCGGCATCGCGCTCAATGCGAGTCACTGGCATGTTCAGCCGCGCATCGATCAAATTGGCGATGATCTTGTCCACATAGTGACGCGCCCCGCCACGCACCGTCAACCACTGTGGCCGGTCATTGACTTGAATCAGGCCATGGTTGTGGCAAAACCTGACCATGGTGGCCACCGGAAATTGCAGCATTTGATCGGTCGGACAACTCCAGATGCAACCCAACATGGGCAGTAAATACCAATTTTGAAAGTCTTGGCCAAAGCCTTGGCGATCCAAAAATTCTGCCAATGGCATCCACAACTGTTCGTCTTGTTGACTCTCGGCCAGTTCGGTGGCCAGTTGATTGAAACGCAAGATGTCTTTGAGCAAACGCCAAAACCGCGGTCGCCACAGGTTTGAGCGTTGAGCAAAGACCGTGTCCAAGTTGGCGCCATTCCATTCCAAGCGCTGGGCTCCAAAGGCCTCGGGCACTTGGACAGAAAATGACATGTCCGAGTCTGCAATGTCCACCCCCAACTCGGCGAACATGGCCAACAGACCCGGGTAGGTTTTTCGATTGAACACCAAAAACCCTGTGTCCACCCCATGAGTCACCTGCCGACCTTGCGCATCGGGCAAAGTCACATCGACAGTATGCGTGTGACCACCAAAGTAAGTGCTTGCTTCAAATAAGGTGATGTGGGCCAAATCCTTGAGCCCATGGGCCACAACCAGCCCCGAGATGCCAGAGCCGACAATGGCCACACGTGACCAGCGTAAATCGGTGGTCTTCATGGCTGCTGCAGCAGTCGCTCGACTTCTGACACCAAAGTGCGATCGGTCGGCGAGGTCATGCTGCTGAATGCCTTGATGTCACGGCCATCACGTGAAATGAGGTATTTGTAGAAATTCCATTTCGGCGCCGTGTCGGTCTTTTGGGCCAACTGTTGAAACAAGGGTGTGGCTTGGGGGCCGCGCACCGTCGTCTTGGACATCATCGGGAATTTGACACCGTAGGTGTTTTCGCAAAAGTCAGCAATCTTCTGGTTGCTGTCAGGCTCTTGGCTGAAATCGTTAGAAGGAAAGCCAATGACCACCAAGCCTTGTGATTTGTATTTGGCATAAAGCGCCTCCAAACCCTTGTATTGAGGCGTGAATCCACAGTAGCTGGCGGTGTTGACCACCAGCACCACCTGGCCCGCATATTGGCAAAGATCTTGTGGCTTTTCGTCCTGAAGGCGCAAATGGGTGTGCTGCAGCACCGCTGGACATTGGGCGCTGGCGGCCTGCGCAGCCGACAGGGTGGAGGTCATGAACGCCAGCCCCAACGCCACCAGCATCACTTGAAACAGCACCAACCGGGTCACAACGACCCCAGCATTGTGGAGGATATGGATTGATTTTGCGTTCATATTGTTGGATGATCTCTGAATGCCGTCGGTTTGTCTAGGACAAAATTAAAAAAACCCTGCCAGACGCCACGCTTTTCTGTCGCCATGAATCAAAGAACGCCTCAGCCCCCCATCTCGGTCTCCATTGCCGCCGTCGAGCGGGATACGGGCATCGGCAAAGACACCCTGAGAATTTGGGAGCGTCGCTACGGTTTTCCATCGCCCGATCGAGATGCATTCGGCGAGCGCAGTTATCCGCTGGATCAGCTTGAGAAGTTGCGTGTGATCAAACGCCTGTTGGATCAAGGACATCGCCCTGGACGGGTGGTGGCCCTGCCCATTGAAACGTTGCTGCGAATCAGCCAAGGCCAAGTGTCGGCGCCGCAAAAACTCAGCACGGAGACCGACCGCAAAACAGACTTGCGCGATTTCATGGATTGCGTCAAACAAAGCAACATCGAGGGCTTGCGCCGGCAACTGAATCAAGCCGTGATCAGCTTGGGGCTTTACCGATTTGTCGTTGATCTGGTGGCGCCGCTGACGGTGATGGTTGGAGAATCGTGGGTGCGGGGTGAATTGGAAATTTTTGAAGAGCACCTGTACACCGAATGCATCACCTCGGTCATGCGGCACGCCATTGGCAATGTGCCCCATGCCCAGCAACAAAGTCGTCCTGTGATTTTGTTGACCACCTTCCCGCAAGAGCCTCACAATCTGGGGTTGCTGATGGTCGAGTGCTTGTTGGCGATGGAAGGCGCACGCTGCCTGTCGCTGGGCACCCAAACCCCGTTGCCAGACATCGCCAAAGCCGTGCAATCGCAACAGGTGGACATTGTGGCGTTGAGCTTCAGCCTGAGCATGAACCCCAATCAAGTCAGCGAGGGTCTGCAAGAGTTGCGCCAACAGTTGCCCAGCACGGTCGAGATTTGGGCCGGTGGGCGCAACACCGGGTTGCGCCGACGAGCCCTGCCAGGTGTCACGGTGCTGGGTGCACTGGATCAAATACCAGGGCAAGTGCGCGATTGGCGGCAAGTTCACCGCGCTTGATTCGATCGACAGCCAGCAATGGCATTAAGATGTCTGGATGTCGCCCATTTCCTTCATGGCCAAAATAGGCTCGGCCTCTCATGCATTG
>CAWUNN010000300.1:0-3196 GCA_963923185.1 uncultured Limnohabitans sp.
TGTCGGGCTTGAGCACACCGCCAGCAGACAGCCCCAAAAACACATCGGCGTCAGCAATCACATCAGCCAATTTGCGGGCATCGGTTTTTTGGGCGTATTGGATCTTGTCTTCGTCCATCAACTCGGTGCGGCCTTCGTAGACCACCCCTGCCAAATCGGTGACCCAAATGTTCTTGCGCGGCATGCCCAACTTGACCAACAGACCCAGGCAGGCCAAGGCCGCAGCACCCGCACCCGAGACCACCAGCTTGACCTCTGTGATGTTTTTGCCCACCACCTTCAAGCCATTCATCACCGCGGCGCCGACCACGATGGCCGTGCCATGCTGATCGTCGTGAAAGACTGGAATTTTCATCCGGTCGCGCAATTTGCGCTCGACGTAAAAACAATCCGGGGCTTTGATGTCTTCCAAGTTGATGCCGCCAAAGGTGGGCTCTAAAGCGGCAATGATCTCAACCAGTTTGTCCGGATCTTTTTCGTTCAACTCGATGTCAAACACATCGATGCCGGCAAACTTCTTGAACAAAACCCCTTTGCCCTCCATCACTGGCTTGGAAGCCAGAGGACCAATGTCGCCCAGGCCCAGTACCGCCGTTCCGTTGGTGACCACCGCCACCAAGTTGCCTTTGCTGGTGTACTTGAAAGCAGCGCTGGGGTCTTGGGCGATTTCTTCACAGGGGGCTGCGACCCCGGGGGTATAGGCCAAAGCCAAATCGCGCTGGTTGATCAGTTGTTTGGTGGCCTGAATCGAGATTTTGCCGGGCCGAGGTTTTTCGTGGTACTGCAATGCGGCACGGCGCAACTCTTGCTGGGCCAATGTTTTGGGGCTTTTGGGGTCGCTCATCTGGGGCTCCTGCTCACGGCTGGCGCAAAGGGGCCAGATCGAAAATAATTCAAAGGATTGTAGGCGCAGCCATCATTGCTGTGATTGGTCAGGGGTTGATGCAGTTTTGACAAAAACAATCAGATTGAGATGGCGCTCAGCGCATCAAGGCCTCGATTTCTTGCGCTTGCACGGGGACATCACGGGTGATCAATTCGCAACCCTGCTCGGTCACCACGGCATCGTCTTCGATGCGAATGCCGATGTGCCAGAACTTTTCTGGCACATCAGGGGCAGGACGGACATACAGCCCCGGCTCAAGGGTCAACACCATGCCAGGGCGTAAAACTCGGCTGGGACGCTCGGTCACTGTTTGACCGCTGATGGGATCGATCCGGGTGGTGACTTCGTCGGCTTGGTCCGGTTCGATGTAATTGCCGCAATCGTGAACGTCCATGCCCAACCAGTGGCTGGTGCGGTGCATGTAAAAGCGAAAGTAAGCACGTTGTTCGATCACATCGTCCACCAGTCCCACTTGATCGCGCGCCAGCAAACCGACATCGAGCAGGCCTTGTGACAATACCCGAACGGCCGCCATGTGGGGGTCGTTGAAGCGTGCGCCAGGCCGGGTGGCCGCTGCCGAGGCTTCTTGTGCGGCCAGCACGATCTCATACAAAGCGCGTTGCTCGGTGCTGAAGCGGCCATCGGCCGGGAAGGTGCGTGTGATGTCACTGGCGTACCCGTCAAGCTCACAGCCGGCATCAATCAGCACCAACTCACCCGCTTTCAGGGGCGCGGTGTCGGCGCGGTAATGCAGCACACAGGCATTGGCGCCGGCAGCCACGATCGAGGTGTAAGCTGGAAATTGAGAGCCATGGCGCCTGAACTCATGCAGCAGCTCGGCCTCTAAATGGTATTCGCGTGCATCCCGCCCTTCGCGCAACATGCGGGCACTGGTCTGCATTGCCCGCACATGTGCCCCAGCACTGATTTGGGCGGCACGGCGCATGGTGGCTAACTCTGACGCGTCTTTGAACAAGCGCATCTCATCGAGCAAGGTGCACAGATCTTGTTGGGACTGTGGGCATTGTGCGCCCAGTCGAACACGAGAACGCACCTGACCCAGCCAAGCTTCGACTTGGGCGGCCAGGCCATCGTGGGTGGCCATTGGAAACCAGACCGCTCGGCGGTTTTCCAGCAACGTGGGCATGACTTCATTCAATTCGGTCACCGAACGTGCTGTGTCGACGCCCAAAGCCTGACACGCCGCCTCGGGGCCCAAGCGATAACCGTCCCAAATTTCACGCTCGAGGTCTTTGGGCTGACAAAACAAAGTGCTTTGCCCCTGTGCCGTCAAGACCAGCCAGGCATGGGGTTCGACAAAACCGGTCAAATAATAAAAATACGAATCGTGTCGGTACGGGAATCCGCTGTCTCGGTTGCGCCCACGCTCAGGAGCGGTGGGCACCACGGCCACACCGCCAGGGCCCAACATGCGAGCCAATCGCGCGCGACGATCCGCATGCACCGAATGATTCTGTTCAGCCATGAATCTTCCTCAATTCTTCTAATCGTTGGGGTGTTCCGACATCGATCCAAGTGCCAGGGTACAACTCGCCGCCAACCCAGTCCAAATCCATGGCCTTGCGCAGCCAAGGGGCCAGGGCCACTCGTTCTCCGCTTGGATTGCCGAGCGTGAGTTCACACACCGGCGCCGTGAAAAAAGTCTTTCGATACAAACCCACCGTGCTGAAGGTGTAGCGTGGCCTGGGGTCATGAGTGGCCAAGTTCAACACCCGATCATCTTGCAAACCGAAATCCCCTTGCGGGTGATGGGGTGGGTTGGGGACCAACCAGAGCCGGGCCCGGTCTGCAGACGCCTTGAGGCGGGCCATGGAGGACATCGAAAAATCCAACTCGGGTGCAAACACATCCCCGGCCACCACCCAAAACACCTCAGCCAAATGCGGCAGGGCTCGTGCAATGCCGCCAGCGGTTTCCAATGCGCCACCAAAATCTTTAAATTCTTGAGAGTAAGTGATGGCTAACTTTAGATTCGGGTGCTGCGGATCCTGCCAAATCGGGCCCAGCTGCATCATCACTTGGGCTTCCAACCAAGCCGTGTTCACCACCACATGCCGATGGCCAGCTTGGGCCAAGCGCCTCAAATGCCAACTCATCAGTGGCAGCCCTCCCAGCTCGAGAAGAGGTTTGGGCGTGACGTCGGTCAGTGGTCGCATGCGCTCACCTCGGCCCGCTGCCAAGACCAAGGCGGTGGCTGCTGGCTGGTGAGCTTGCTTCATGCGTCCAAGTGTAAGCCCAGCCAGACCTCAGGTCTTACAATCATAGATTGTTTCATCCCCAACCCCAACC
>CAWUNN010000301.1:0-3189 GCA_963923185.1 uncultured Limnohabitans sp.
CTGAACCAGAATTTCGCCGGCGACTGCTTGAGCTCGGTGGTGTGGCCCCCGCCAGCGGCAACACCATAGAGGCCTTCAACGACGTGATTCAGCGTGAATTGTCCGTGCTGCCCAAAAAAGCACTTGAATTGGGCCTCAAATTGGATTGAATCGTTATCTGAGCGAATTGGTCATGATTGCCCCTGAGGCAACCAAGCCCTTGACCAGGCTTTCTAAAATACATACCTGTCCTCCGATGCAGCCATCGGTGGAACTCTCTGACCCTTTGTCTTCATGGAGGGGGAGGGCGCCAGAATCATCATCAGAAAGGGAAATGACCATGTCAGATAAATTCAACACCAACAGCAATCGCCGCGTGTTCATGATGCAAGCCGCTGTGGGCAGCATGGCCGCTGTGCTGGCCTCTGAAGCCATGGCCCAAGCCGCTGTCGCCGAGACCGATCCCCAGGCCACCGCCTTGGGTTACAAGGCCGATGCGACCAAAGTGGACAAAGCCAAGCAGCCCAAGTACGCCGCTGGCCAGCAGTGCTCGACCTGCGCCCTGTATCAAGGTGCTGCGGGTTCTGCCGCCGGTGGCTGCCCCTTGTTTGCTGGCAAGCAAGTCGCTGCCAAAGGCTGGTGCAGCGCCTGGGCCAAGAAGGCCTGAAGCCCATCACTTCGGCCTGACCGCTGAGGCCGGGCACTTGGCGCTTAAAGGGTAATTCCTGACACCCTTTGGGCGCAAAGTGTTCCATCATGATGATCAAATCATCAGCAAGGAGCGGGCCATGAGCCACACCCCATCCATTGAACGCGTGGCCCATGTGGGCCTGTTTGTCAGCGATCTAGAGCGCTCGATCGCGTTTTACCGAGACATCCTCGGTCTTCAAATCACCGATCAAAATCCCGAGGCTGGCATGGTCTTCATGTCCTCGCACCCCGATGACGAGCACCACGAGGTGCTGTTGGCTGCAGGCCGCCAAGCCCCTTCAGACGTGCGCTTGTTGCAACAAATCGCTTTCAGGTGCTCGAGCTTGGCCGACGTGTTGGCGTACTGGAAGCGCCTGAGCGAACACAAAGCCAAGATCATGTACACCATCACCCATGGCAACGCGATCAGCTGTTACTTCAAAGACCCTGATGACAATATTCTCGAGGTGTACTGGCAAACAGGTCTGAAGGCCCGTCAGGGTTTTTTGATTGGCTTGGATTTCACCAAATCAGAAGCACAGCTCATGGACGAAGTGCGCGAACTGGTCAAGCAGCACGGCGAAAACGGCTTCATTGATTTCAAGCTGCTCGAAGAGCAAAACCTCTGAAGTCGCTCGTTTGAGCGCTCACTGGCGATAGCTGGGGTCGATGCGATCGACCTGACGGATCAAGGCGTTGAACAAATCAACGCCCACCCCGCCGTGCTGTGCGTCAAATTGCAGCGAATCGCGGGTGCATTTGGCTGCGATCTCGCTTGCGATGGGCTGGGGCTCACCCATGCTTTGGGTGGCCAACTGGATCTCGCAGGCGCGTTGCAAAGTCCACAAAATGGCAAAGGCTTCGGGCAGGGTTTCGCCCCAACTGAGCAGGCCATGGTTTTTCAAGATCACGGCGCGGCGATCCCCCATGCTTTGAAGGACCCGTGGGCCTTCTTCGGCATGGACCGTGATGCCTTCAAACTCGTGATAAGCCACCATCTGGTGCAACTGCGCCGAGTAAAAGTTGCTTTGCGACAAACCACCTTTTAGGCTGGCCACGGCCACACCAGCGGTGGTATGGGTGTGCATGATGGCATGGGCCTGCTCGATGCCTTGGTGGATGGTGCTGTGCAGCACAAAACCAGCAGGGTTGATGGGGTAGGCCGAATCGTCCAAGATGCGGCCCGCCAAATCGATCTTGACCAAGTTCGAAGCCGTCACCTCGCTGTAGTGCAGGCCAAAAGGATTGATCAAAAAATGTTTGTCACCACCGCTGGCCGATTCGGGCAAGCGCAAGGTGATGTGGTTGTAGATCATCTCGGTCCAGCCCAGCATGGCAAAAATTCGGTAACAGGCTGCCAATTGCAAGCGGGCGGTCCACTCATCGGGGTGGCAGTTCAGTGGCATTTATAGCTCCGGGGCAAGAATTATTTTTTTAAGTGGCCCATGGTGGCCACTTTCATGAGCAAGGACCATGGGGTTTCAAATGCAAAGGCCTTGAACCCCATCAAAACACCGCATGGTCACCCAAATGAATTCTCTCATTCTTTTTCAGCACGCTTTCGTAAAATTCAATCAGTGTGTCTTGGCCATGCTCGGGCGTGGCATCGGCGTCGTAGCGCTGCGCTTGTGGATCCCACACCAGCATGGACTCGGTGGCGTAATACAAACCGATGCGAGCCAACTCGGATTGGGCTCGCAGGGGTTCACTGAAGCGACCCAACAGCCCCAAGGTGGAGGCGATCGCTTGCAGCACCGCCACGGGCATGTGCTTGATGCGCACCGGCTGGCCTAGTAATTGAGACAAGGCTTGGGCTTGATCGATGGGTGTCAAAGCGGGGCCAGGCCCCCCAATGGGCAATACCCGGTTGTGGCGCTGGGGATCGTGCAAGCAGCCCACCAGGTAGTCGGCCAAGTCCGCATCCGAGATCGGTTTACAGGCTGTCAAACGGCCCTGGCCCAACACCCAATACGCTTGGCCACGGCGCACTCGCTCGATTTGACCACTGAGCGATTTGAAATAGGCCGTGGGCCGCACGATCGAATAAGTCAGTCCTGAGGCCATCAAAGCTTGCTCAAAGGCCAACTTGGCGTGTTGAAATGCCAGTTTGGGTTTTTGCACGCAGATCGCCGAGAGCAGCACAAAGTGGCGCACCTGGGCTTTTTGTGCGGCTTGCAGCACATTCATGTGCGCTTGGTGATCAACCCTCCATGCATCTTGGGGCAAGCCCGTGCGCGAGGCCATGCATGACACCACGGCATCGAAGCGCTCTTGATGCATGCCCTGGGTCCAGTCCGAGTCGGCTTGGGTCACATCGACCGCGCGGAATTGGGCTTTGGAGGCCAAAGGTGGGTGGTGGCCTGGGCGCACCCAACAGACCACCTCATGCCCTTGGGCCAGCAAGGCCGACAGCGTGGCCTGTCCGATGGTGCCCGTGGCGCCCAACAGCAAGACACGCAAAGGCTTGCTTGCAGTCGACTCATTGATTTGCATGCCCGTGTTGTAGTGCAAATGGCGCCC
>CAWUNN010000302.1:0-3168 GCA_963923185.1 uncultured Limnohabitans sp.
GCCTGGAAAAGTGGTGGCGCCAAAGGGGCAACCGGCCGACCAGTGGGCTTGTTGCTGCATTACCTGCTGGACCACGCCTGACCATGACCGAGGTGGCGTTTCATTTCAACGTGCCGCAGTTTGCGCCGTATGCTTGCCGATTGTTGCGCAAGGCGCACCAGGCATCGGCCAAGGTCACTGTCACGGCCCCACAGGCCCAACTGCGTGAATTGGACCAGCTGTTGTGGACCTTTGCGCCCACCGAGTTTGTGCCCCATTGCTTGTGGGATGCACCCGAACATGTGCGAGCACGCACGCCCATCGTGCTGGTGCCCAGCACCGAGTTGGCCAGCACCCCGCACCACGAGGTCATGCTGCATTGGGGCAGCGACGCACCCCCCGCAGGGTTTGAGACATTTGCCCGGCTGATCGAGTTGGTCAGCTTGGACGAGGCCGACCGCCAAGTGGCTCGGCGCCGTTGGAAACATTACGCAGACCGGGGTTACCCGATCACGCGTCATGATGTCGGTTCAGCTCAAAAGTGATGGTTTTTTGATCAAAGGAGATGGGTATGAAAAAGCAAAGTTGGATGCTGTGTGGGGCTTTGATGGCCACTTCGTGGGCTTGGGCCCAAGAGGCGGTGGTCAAGATTGGCCATGTCGGCCCCATCAGTGGTGCCATTGGCCACTTGGGCAAGGACAACGAAAACGGCGCGCGGCTGGCCATTGAAGAGCTCAATGCCAAGGGCGTCACCATCGGTGGCAAACGAGTCAAATTCGAGTTGGTGGCCGAGGACGATGCGGCCGATCCCAAACAAGGCACGGCGGTGGCACAAAAGTTGGTCGACCAAAAGGTCTCGGGCGTGGTCGGACACCTGAACTCGGGCACCTCGATTCCAGCCTCCAAGATTTACAGCGACGCGGGCATTCCCCAAATCACCCCCTCCTCGACCAACCCCAAGCTGACCCGCCAGGGCTTCAAGACCACCTTTCGCGTGGTGGCCGATGACGTGCACTTGGGCGGTACGCTGGGCCGCTATGCGGTGGCCGACCTCAAGGGCAAAGCCATCGCCGTCATCGATGATCGCACTGCCTATGGCCAAGGCGTGGCCGACGAGTTTGAAAAAGCCGTCAAAGCCGCCGGTGGTCAAGTGGTGGGCCACGAGTTCACCAACGACAAAGCCACCGACTTCATGCCGATATTGACCAACCTCAAGGGCAAGCGCCCCGATGTGGTCTTCTTTGGTGGCATGGACGCCGTCGGTGGCCCCATGCTCAAACAAATGCAATCGCTGGGGCTCAACGCCAAGTTCATGGGCGGAGATGGCATTTGCACCAACGAGTTGCCCAAATTGGCCGCAGCCGCTCTCAAAGACAACATGGTGGTGTGTGCCGAAGCCGGTGGGGTCGAGGGCTCGGGCAAAAAGGCCATGGAAGAGTTTGGTGTGCGCTTTAAAAAGCGCTTCAACGACGACGTCAAACTGTATGCCCCGTATGTCTATGACGCCGTCAATGTGATGGTGGCCGCCATGGTCAAAGCGGGCTCGTCTGATCCAGCCAAATACCTGCCGGTGCTGGCCAAAACCGAAGGCTTTCAGGGTGTCACCGGCTCCATCAGCTTTGATGACAAAGGTGACATCAAAAACGGTGCCCTGACCCTCTACACTTTCAAGGGGGGTGTGCGCGAGCAAGTGGCGGTCAAACGCTGAAGCTGCGACGCCCGTTGGCCTGTGCTGGACAGGCCCTTCAGACAGAGAGTGACCATGCATGCAAAGCTGACGGGCATTTTGGGTGTAGCCCTGCTGGGGGCCAGTTCGCTGTGGGCGGCCCCCACCATCACGCGACTGACACCTCCCTCTGAGCTGTTTGCCAGCCAACGCAGCCAGCCGGTGGTGGCGCGTTTTTTACCTGGCCAAAGATTTGACCTGCAAGCCACGGTGCTGCCTGACGCCACCACAACGATCACCCAGGTCGACTTCTGGATGGATGGCCAAGCCGTGGCCGCGCCCGTGGCGACCCAGTCGTGCGCCACAGCTTGCTTGAAGAGTGTGCCCACCCACGCGGTGGTGGCCACCGTGCGTGCGGTGTCGGTTCAAGCCCCAGGTGTGCACACCCTGGAAGTCAGGGTGGTTCAAAGCGACGGCCAAAGCGCCCGCGCCAGGGGCAACTTTGAGATTGTGGCCCTGCAAAAGGGGGGGCGCCCAGTCAAGAACCTGATCTTCATGTTGGGCGATGGGATGGGAGTGGCCCAGCGCACCGCTGCGCGCATCATGGCTCAGGGCTATGCCCAGGGCAAAGCTTTGGCACCCTTGGCCATGGACACTTTGCCAGTGACGGGCTTGGTCAAGACGGCCTCACTCAATTCCATCGTCACCGATTCATCGCCTGGCATGTCCTCTTATGTCAGTGGCAACAAGCACAACAACAACGAAGAGGGCGTGTTTCCAGACGACACCCTGGACCCTTTTGACAACCCGCGCATCGAGTATTTGTCCGAGTACTTGCACCGCACCCAGGGCAAGGCCTTGGGCATCGTCACCACTTCCGATGTATTTGATGCGACCCCTGCGGCCATGGCTGTGCACAGCAGCAACCGTGGCGCTGGCACCGGCATCGTCGATCAGTTTTTGGACGACCGTCAACGCACGGGCTTGAAGGTGCTGATGGGAGGCGGGCGCCGCTGGTTTTTGCCCACCGGCACCACTGGCTCGACCCGCAGCGGAGCCAATGATTATGCGTTTAGCGATCAAGACCCCCACACCCGCGACATCGTGCAGCGCTGGGGTACAGCCGCCGGGCGCATCGATCCCGGGCGCGATTTGATCGCCGACTTTCAAGCGGCTGGTTTTGCGTATGCCAGCAACAAAGCGCAAATGGACGCCATGCCTGAGCACACCCGCCAGCTGCTGGGCCTGTTTAATTTGTCCAACATGAACGTGGCTTTGGACAAGATCAATGGTCGGCGCCGCACTGTGGGCAGCCCCGCTGTGGTCGATGATTTTGGGGCGCCTGATCAGCCCATGCTCGACGAGATGACCGCCAAGGCCTTGCAGGTGCTGCAAACTCACCCACAGGGCTTTGTGCTGTTGGTCGAGGGCGCTTCGATCGACAAGCAAGCCCATGGCATGGACACCGAACGCTGGATCTTGGACACCATCGAGTTCGATCGGGCGGTGCGGGTGGCACGCGA
>CAWUNN010000303.1:0-3166 GCA_963923185.1 uncultured Limnohabitans sp.
ACGCTGAATACCCCGCTCAGCATCCAGGCGTCATTCGCGCCGAGAGAACGGTGGAGACTTTCAAGCAAGTCGCTGCCGACCTTCAAAATCCCAAAGGTGTGTTGGCCGCATTGGTTCAACCGCTGAGTTTGGTGGCCCGCGCTGCGGCTCAACAATGGCAGTCTTTTGTGCAAGCTCGCCACGCGGCAAGACAAGATGCGCTGATGTGGGAAATCGCCCAGCAAGACCCCCGCATGATGGCCGAGATCCATTGCGCCATGGTGAAAGGTCAGGATTGACTTTCAAACTCCCAAGCGCGCACCTGAAAAAAAGCCCTGCCGACATGGCAGGGCTTTTTTGTTGGGCCCATGATCATGGCCCGTTGGCTCGGTTCAAATCTCAGGCCATGGCCGCCAGTTTTTGCTGGATGTGCTGTTTGACTTGCACCAGCTCAGTGGGCAGATGATGCGCCAAGGTGGTGAACAACTCGTCGTGCATCTTCAACTCGGCTTGCCACTCGTTTTTGCTGATGGAGGTGACGGTCTTGAATTGGTCTAAGCCAAAGTTCAAACCGCTCCAAGTCATTTCTTCGTACTGGGGGCTGACACCGATCATGTGTTCGGCACCCTTTGCTTTGCCCTCGATGCGGTCGATGATCCACTTGAGCACACGCATGTTTTCACCATAGCCGGGCCAAATGAATTTGCCGTCTTCGCCTTTGCGGAACCAGTTGGTGGTGTAGATGCGGGGATGTTGACCCCCTGATTGCTGGATCTTGGCGCCGATGTTGAGCCAATGCTGGAAGTAATCGCTCATGTTGTAGCCAGTGAAGGGCAACATGGCAAAGGGGTCGCGGCGCACCACGCCCTGAGCGCCAATGATGGCCGCCGTGGTTTCAGAGGCCATGGTGGCGGCCATGTAGACGCCCTCGGTCCAGTTGCGGGCTTCGGTCACCAAAGGCACTGTGTTGGAGCGCCGGCCACCAAAGATGAAGGCATCAATCGCCACGCCTTTGGGGTCATCCCATGCGGGATCGATGGCGGGGTTGTTGGTGGCGGCCACAGTGAAGCGGGCATTGGCGTGAGCGGCTTTGGCACCGGTTTCTTTGGCCAAGGCCGGCGTCCAGTCTTTGCCTTGCCAGTCCATCGCATGGGCTGGGGGTTCGCCCAAGCCCTCCCACCAGACATCGCCGTCGTCGGTCAAGGCCACGTTGGTGAAGATGACATCCTTGTCCAGGCTGGCCATGCAATTGGGGTTGGTGGCCGTGTTGGTGCCCGGGGCCACCCCAAAATAACCCGCTTCGGGGTTGATGGCATACAGGCGTCCGTCTTGGCCCGGCTTGATCCAAGCAATGTCGTCGCCGATGGTGGTGACCTTCCAGCCCTCAAAGCCCTTGGGCGGAATCAGCATGGCAAAGTTGGTCTTGCCACATGCGCTGGGGAAGGCGGCGG
Source organism: uncultured Limnohabitans sp. (assembly GCA_963923185.1). Lineage (GTDB taxonomy): Bacteria > Pseudomonadota > Gammaproteobacteria > Burkholderiales > Burkholderiaceae_C > Limnohabitans. The sequence continues at coordinate 1,431 of CAWUNN010000303.1, forward strand.
CCACGTGGTATTTTTTGCCCTCGGGGTTGGTCACGCCCAAAATCAGCATGTGCTCAGCCAGCCAGCCCTCGTCGCGGCCCATGTTGGAGGCGATGCGCAAGGCAAAACATTTTTTGCCCAACAAGGCATTGCCGCCGTAGCCAGAACCGAAAGACCAAATTTCGCGGGTTTCGGGATAGTGGACGATGTATTTGGTTTGGTTGCACGGCCAGCGGCTGTCCTTTTGACCCGCTTGCAAAGGGGCGCCCACGGTGTGCACGCAGGGCACGAACTCGCCATCGGTGCCCAGCACGTCATAGACGGCTTTGCCCATGCGGGTCATCAGTTTCATGTTCACGGCCACATAGGGGCTGTCTGAGAGCTCGACCCCGATGTGGGCGATCGGGCTGCCCAAGGGGCCCATGGAGAAAGGCACCACGTACAGGGTGCGGCCTTTCATGGCGCCGGTGAACAGTGGCTTCAAGGTGGCGCGCATTTCAACCGGGTCAACCCAGTTGTTGGTGGGGCCAGCGTCTTCTTTTTTCTGAGAGCAAATGAAGGTGCGGTCTTCCACTCGGGCCACGTCCGAGGGGTCTGAGAAGGCCAAGTAAGAGTTGGGGCGTTTGGCCGGGTTCAGTCGCGTGAAAATACCAGCGTCGACCAACTTTTGGCACAACGCGTTGTACTCTTCTTCGCTGCCGTCACACCAATGCACGGCGTCGGGCTGCAACAAGGCCACCATGTCGGCCACCCAAGCAATCAGCTTGGAGTTTTTGACAAAAGCGGGGGGATTCAGGGTCAAGCCCTGCATGGTGGGTGCGTTCAAGAGAGATCTCCTAGAAGTTCAAAGTTCAGGTCAGATCAGCGTGGGGACGCAAACCTGACCTGAACGGGCTGCTGATGGCGCCATGCCACAACCCATGACTATTTTATGAAACCCTGGGGGTGAGTTACCTGACAAAGTCAGAGCCCCACACTGGGGATATCACCTGCAGTTGGAAAAAAAGCACCACAAAGTGGTGCCTTTGGATGTACACAGGGCGGTTGATTTCACGCCATGAAAACGGCAATGAAAGCCAACAAGAAAATCAAAATACCGCCACCCACGGGCAAAACGATGGGCATCAAGGGGACGATGGACTCGACCACATCTTCAGACTGTTGGGGGGCTTGGTGTCCGCTCATGAGGTTTCCTTTCAATAGCCCTGTATTCTACAACTTGCCGGTCACATTTCTTACAATGTGGGGATGAAACCGAATTACACCCGGGCGCAAGGCCTGGAAGATTTGTTGCGCCAGCGCATTTTGGTGTTGGATGGGGCCATGGGCACCATGATTCAGCGCTTCAAATTGACCGAGCAGCAGTACCGGGGGCAGCGCTTTGCCGATTTCCACAAAGATGTGCAAGGCAACAACGAACTGCTCAGCCTGACCCGACCCGACGTCATTCAAGACATTCACGAGGGGTATCTGGCCGCTGGCGCAGATTTGATCGAGACCAATACTTTTGGTGCGACCCGAGTGGCCCAAGACGATTATGAAATGGCGCACTTGGTGCGTGAGATGAATGTGGCCTCGGCCAAGTTGGCGCGCGCCGCATGCGACAAGTACACCCGCGCAGACAAACCGCGTTTTGTCTGTGGTGCATTGGGCCCCACGCCGCGCACGGCCAGCATCAGCCCCGATGTCAACGACCCGGGCGCCCGCAACATCGACTTTGAGCAATTGCGAACCGCCTATTTGGAGCAAATTGAAGC
>CAWUNN010000304.1:0-3149 GCA_963923185.1 uncultured Limnohabitans sp.
CACGATCAGGGGCAACTCGGGGTTGGCACTCTGGAACTCAAAACGAATCGTGCGTTCATCGACCACCACCGCTTGGGTGACTTCGGCGTAAAGGGTGCGAAACTGCGGCGCGGCCTGCGGGCTGATCAGTTGCGCAAACGAATGCTGGACGTCGGCGGCCAAAACGGGCTGACCATTGTGAAAGCGCGCCAGCGGATTCAAGCGAAAAGTCACCGACCGCCGATCGGCGGCCACACTCACGTCCTCGGCCAACAGGCCATAAGCGGTGGTGGGCTCGTCCATGTTGCCCGTCAGCAAGGACTCGAACATCAGGTTGCCCAGGCCCGGTGGCGCCGAACCCTTCAAGGTGAAGGGGTTGTACTTGTCAAAGCTGGAAGCCCGAGTCGGTGAGACCAAGCGCATCTCACCACCTTTGGGGGCGTTGGGGTTGACGTGATCAAAGTGCTGAAAATGGGGCGGGTATTGGATGTCGCCAAACTGGGCATAGGCGTGCGCAGCCCAAGCGGGATGGGCTGCAGTGGCCAGCAGCAGCCCCACACACCACAGGGTCCACAGACAGCGCCAAAAAGAGGTTCTGCACATGCGACAATTCTGTCTTATTTTTTGCACGGAGTTGCACCATGTCGACAAAGACTGGATTTTTGAGCGGAAAAAAACTGCTGATCACAGGCGTGTTGTCCAACCGCTCGATCGCCTACGGCATTGCCCGCGCTTGCCACGACCAAGGCGCCGAGTTGGCCTTCAGCTACGTGGGTGAGCGCTTCAAAGATCGCATCACCGAGTACGCTGCCGAGTTCGACTCGAAGTTGGTGTTTGACTGCGACGTGGGCAGCGACGAGCAAATCGATCAGATGTTCAAAGATTTGTCGGCCCACTGGCCCAAGTTCGACGGCTTTGTGCATGCCATTGGCTTTGCCCCGCGCGAGGCGATTGCGGGCGACTTTTTAGAAGGCCTGTCGCGCGAGGGCTACAAGGTGGCCCATGACATCAGCGCCTACAGTTTTCCGGCCATGGCCAAAGCTTGCCTGCCCATGCTCAACGACCAGGCCTCGGTGCTGACCCTGTCGTACTTGGGTGCCCTGCGGGTGGTGCCCAACTACAACACCATGGGCCTGGCCAAAGCGTCATTGGAAGCGTCGGTGCGTTACTTGGCCGAATCCTTGGGCGCCCAAGGCCGGGGGCTGCGCGCCAACGGCATCAGCGCCGGCCCCATCAGGACCTTGGCCGCCAGCGGCATCAAAGGCTTTGGCAAGATCTTGAACGTGGTGGCCGAGGTCTCGCCGATTCGCCGCAACGTGACCATTGAAGACGTGGGCCATGTCGCGGCGTTTTTACTCAGCGACTTGGCCGCTGGCGTCACCGCCGAGATCACTTATGTCGACGGCGGCTTCAGCCAGGTGGTGGGTGGCATCGCCGAGTGATCAGGCCGCCACGCAATCGGCGAAGTAGAGCTTGCGCCCTTCTTCGTCGACCTCTTCCACCAAGCCGTGGATGTCGGTCTCAAAGCCCGGGCACTTTTGGTTGAACTCGCGCGCAAACTTGAGGTAGTCGACGATTTTGCGGTTGAACACTTCACCAGGGATCAGCAGCGGAATGCCCGGCGGATACGGGGTGACCAATCCCACGGTGATGCGCCCCTCTAGGTCATCGATGCCCACCCGCTCGGTTTTGCGCTGGGCAATGCGGGCATAGGCATCGGCCGGCGTCATGGCCGGTGTCAGATCGGACAGGTACATCTCGGTGGTCAGGCGAGCGATGTCGTACTTGGCGTAGGTTTGGTGCACATGCTGGCACAGGTCGCGCAATCCCATGCGGTCGTAGCGCGGGTGCTTGGCACAGAACTCGGGCATGATGCGCCACATCGGTTGGTTTTTGGCGTAATCGTCTTTGAACTGTTGCAAAGCAGTCAACAAGGTGTTCCAGCGGCCCTTGGTGATGCCGATGGTGAACATGATGAAGAAGCTGTAGAGGCCGGTTTTTTCGACCACCACGCCGTGCTCGGTCAGGTACTTGCTGACGATGGCCGCTGGGATGCCGGTCTTGTCGAACTTGCCGTCCAGGTTCATGCCCGGGGTCACGATGGTGGCCTTGATCGGATCGAGCATGTTGAAGTCTTCGGCCAATTGCTGACCAAAGCCATGCCACTTGCCGCTGCGCTTGCGCGGGTCGTTGTGCAGCACCCAATGGTCGGCGCGACCAATGCCCTCTTCGGCGATTTTCTCGGGGCCCCAGACCTTGAACCACCAGTCTTGGCCGTACTCTTGGTCCACCTTGCGCATGGCGCGACGAAAATCCAATGCCTCTTGGATGCTCTCTTCCACCAAGGCCGTGCCCCCAGGGGGCTCCATCATGGCCGCGGCCACATCGCAGCTGGCGATCACGCTGTATTGCGGGCTGGTGCTGGTGTGCATCAGGTAGGCTTCGTTGAACAAATGCCGATCGAGCTTGCGCTTTTGCGCGTCTTGCACCAACACATGGCTGGCCTGGCTGATGCCGGCCAACAGCTTGTGAATGGACTGGGTGGAGTACACGACGGTGTTTTGCGGGCGACCGCGTTTTTTGCCCATGGCATGGTAGGTGCCATAAAACGGATGGAAGGCCGCGTGCGGCAACCAGGCCTCGTCAAAATGGAGATTTTCTATGTAGCCATCGAGCATTTGCTTGATGGTCTCGGTGTTGTAGAGCACACCGTCGTAGGTCGATTGGGTCAGCGTCAAAATGCGCGGCTTGACTTTTTTGGGGTCCACGCCCTTGAGCAAGGGGTTGGCCTTGATCTTGGCTTGAATCGAGGCCGGCTCGAACTCACTTTTGGGAATGGGGCCGATGATGCCAAAGTGGTTGCGCGTGGGCTTCAAGAACACCGGAATGGCGCCCGTCATGATGATGGCATGCAACACCGACTTGTGGCAGTTGCGATCGACCACCACCACGTCGCCTGGGGCGACGGCATGGTGCCAGACCATTTTGTTGGACGTGCTGGTGCCGTTGGTGACAAAGAAGCAGTGGTCGGCATTGAAGATGCGCGCCGCATTGCGCTCAGACTCGCCGATGGCGCCGTTGTGGTCCAGCAATTGGCCCAATTCTTCGACCGCATTGCACACGTCGGCGCGCAGCATGTTCTCGCCATAGAACTGGTGGTACATCTGGCC
>CAWUNN010000305.1:0-3118 GCA_963923185.1 uncultured Limnohabitans sp.
AGCCGTGTTTCAGTTTGAAAGTCGGGGCATGCAAGGCATGTTGCGCGATGCGCGTCCCAGCCGATTGGAGGACTTGATCGCCCTGAACGCGTTGTACCGGCCCGGCCCCATGGACTTGATTCCCACCTTCATCTCACGCAAGCATGGCCGTGAAGAAGTGGTTTATCCGCACCCTTTGGTCGAGCCCGTGCTCTCAGAGACCTACGGCATCATGGTCTACCAAGAGCAGGTGATGCAAACGGCTCAGATATTGGGTGGCTACAGCTTGGGCGGCGCCGATTTGTTGCGTCGGGCCATGGGCAAGAAAAAACCTGAAGAAATGGCACAGCACCGCGAGATTTTTCGCGCCGGGGCAGAAAAAAATGGCATCCAACAGGCCAAAGCCGATGAAATTTTTGACTTGATGGAACGCTTTGCAGGCTATGGATTCAATAAATCACATGCCGCAGCCTACTCTTTGCTGGCCTACCAAACCGGCTGGCTCAAGGTGCACTACACGGCCGAGTTCTTCTGCGCCAACTTGACCATTGAGCTCGATGACACCGACAAAATCAAGGTGCTGATCGAAGATGCCCGCAAAATGGGCATGCAGATTGAACCGCCCGATGTCAACCGCGGTGTCTATGTGTTTGAACCCGTGACCGATCGGCAAATTCGATACGGACTGGGTGCCGTCAAAGGCACAGGTCAATCGGCCATTGATGCCATCGTATCGGCGCGCGAACAAGGTGGTCCGTTCAGCAGTTTGTTTGATTTTTGTGCCCGCATCGATCGCACCAAAGTCAACAAGCGCACCGTCGAGGCCTTGATCAAAGCGGGGGCCTTTGATTTGATTCAACTCAACCGGGCCGCTTTGCTGGCCTCTGTGGACCGGGCCTATGATTTTGCCCAAGCGTTGGCCGACAACGCCAACCAGGGTGGGTTATTTGATGCCATGGACAGCCATGCCAGCAGCACCCAAGAGCCCGATTTGGTACAAGCCTTGCCATGGGGCATCAAAGAGCGGCTGACCCACGAAAAGGCGGCCATTGGGTTTTACCTCTCGGGCCATTTGTTTGATGAGTCTGCCCATGAGTTGCAGCGATTCGTCAAAAGGCGCATCGATGACTTGATAGACAGCCGAGAGCCGCAGTTATTGGCCGGCATCGTGTCTGACCTGAGAGTGATTCAAGGACAAAGGGGACGCTTGGCCATTTTCAAATTGGATGACAAAAGCGCCGTCATCGAGGCCACCGCGGACGAGGCTTTGCTCAACGCCCATCGCGATTTGATCAAAGAAGACGAACTGATCGTGGTCATGGCCAAGGCCCAACCTGATCGTTTTTCTGGGGGGGGCTTGAGACTGTCGGTCCAGCAAATCTGGAGTTTGGCTGGCGCACGTTGCCGTTTTGGCAAGTACTTGGCGGTCCAAGTCAATGGCAAGGCCCCGGACATCGAGCGCATGCTCAGAGAGTTTCCGGCCCAAGTTCAAGTCACCGAGCAAGGCGAATGGGTGCGGGGCTTGCCCATTCGCATCCATTTGTTGCGTGAAAACGCCAGTGCCCAGATCGAATTGGGTGAGCAGGCGCGGTTTTACCCCTCTGATGCGGCCCTGGCTTCTTGGATGGCGCAGGCCCATGACGGCCAAGCACAAATTGTTTACGAATGAACTCCAACATGTTCACCACCATACCCACCTTGATGACTTGGACACGGATTGTGGCCATTCCGTTGATCGTGGTGCTGTTTTACCTGCCCTTGTCGCACGACACACAAAATTTCATGGCCACCGTTTTGTTTGTGCTGTTTGCATTGACCGATTGGCTCGATGGATTTTTGGCCAGGCGTTTGAATCAAACTTCTGCTTTTGGCGCATTCTTGGACCCGGTGGCCGACAAATTTTTGGTGTGTGCCAGTCTCTTGGTGCTGGTGCATTTGGGGCGCACCGATGTCTTTGTTGCATTGATCATCATCGGGCGCGAAATTGCCATCTCGGCCCTGCGTGAATGGATGGCGCAACTGGGTGCAGCGCGCAGCGTGGCGGTGCACATGTTGGGCAAGCTCAAAACCACCATGCAAATGGTGGCCATTCCGTTTTTGTTGTACGACGGATCCTTGTTCGGTGTGATTGACACAGGGCTTTGGGGGCAGGTGCTGATTTGGGTGGCTGCTGTGTTGACGGTGTGGTCCATGGTTTACTACTTGAAAAAGGCCCTGCCCATCATTCGTCAGCATGTGTCTGGATAGGAATTTCTTTTGAACCCCACCGCTGATTCGGGACAAGCCTGGTTGCGGGCCATGCCCGCTGTTTTTGTGTTGATCTGGAGCACGGGTTTCATCGTGGCCCGCTATGCCATGCCGCATTCGCCGCCCATGAAGTTTTTGATGGGGCGTTACGTGTTGTCGGTATTGGCCCTTGGGGTGTGGATTGTTTGGGCCAAAGTGGCCTGGCCCAAGGGCAGGTCTCAGTGGTTGCACCTGGCTGTCACGGGCATGTTGATGCATGCAGGCTATCTGGGTGGGGTTTGGATGGCGGTGCGACATGGCATGGGCTCTGGCTTGTCCGCCCTTTTTGTGGGCTTGCAACCGGTGTTGACGGCCGTTTGGGTTTCAGCCCAAGGCACCCAGGTCAGTCGCAGACAGTGGCTTGGTTTGGGTTTGGGCTTTGCTGGTTTGGTCTTGGTGGTGTGGCGCAAAGTGATCGACAGCCATGAAGTCACGCCTTTTACCTTGTGCATGGCGCTGTTGGCCCTGTTGAGCATCACTGCGGGCACCTTGTATCAAAAACGCCATGTTCAGGCGTGTGATGTGCGAACTGCCAATTGCGTGCAATTGATGGCGGCCGGATTACTGACTTTGCCTTTGGCATGCGCAGAGACCGACCCTGTGTTGTGGCATCCCGATTTGTGGGGGGCCATGGCATGGTCGGTGTTGGGTTTGACCCTAGGGGGCAGCTCATTGCTGTATCTGCTGATTCAAAGGGGGGCGGCCGCTTCGGTGGCCAGTTTGATGTACCTGGTGCCACCTACCACAGCCTTGATGGCTTGGGTGCTGTTCAACGAACCATTGACGGCCTTGACCTTGTTGGGCATTGGATTGACAGCCATGGGCGTCAGTTTGGTGATACGCAAACCTGACC
>CAWUNN010000306.1:0-3108 GCA_963923185.1 uncultured Limnohabitans sp.
TCTTCCATGAGGGCATGGCACCGTTGTTTTGGCCGTTGAGCAACACCTTGATTTGTTTGGTGTGATCGGCATCCAGCACGACGGCCGCGCCGTCCAAAGCCTTGATGGGGCCGCCGCCTTTGCCATTGGCTTGGTGGCAAGCCGCACAGTTGGCGGCGTAGACTTTCTCGCCACGTTTGACGATGTCCTGCAGAGTCCAAACCTTGTTGGGGTCGTCCATTTTGGCGGCCATGGCCTTTTGTTGCTCGGCCACCCACTTGGAGTAGTCTTCGGCGCTGACCACTTTGACGTGGATGGGCATGTAAGCGTGCTCTTTGCCACACAACTCTTGGCATTGACCATAGAAATCCCCGGTTCTTTCGGCCCGGAACCAGGTGTCACGCACAAAACCCGGGATGGCGTCTTGTTTGATGCCAAAAGAGGGCACTGCAAACGCGTGGATCACGTCGTTGGCGGTGGTGATGACGCGAACCTTTTTATTGACCGGCACCACCAGCGGGTGATCAACGGCCAGCAGGTAATTGTCCATGTCGGCACCTTTGGCGCCGTTGTTGGAGATTTCACGGTGCTCATTGAGCAAAGTCGAGACAAACCCAATGCCTTCGCCCTCTCCCTTGAGGTAGTCGTAACCCCATTTCCATTGATAGCCCGTGGCCTTGATGGTCAAGTCGGCATTGGAGGTGTCTTTTTGAGCCACCACAGCCTTGGTGGCCGGCAAGGCCATCAGAATGACGATGATGAAAGGCACAACGGTCCAGGCGATTTCGACCTTGACCGACTCGTGGAAACTGGCGGGCTTGTGGCCCAAAGACTTGCGGTGCTTGAGGATCGAGTAGAACATCACACCAAACACAGCCACAAAAATCACGGTACAGATGATCAACATGAACCAGTGCAACCAGCCCTGCTCTTCGGCTATTTTGGTGGCAGCAGGCTGCAAATTGAATTGGTGCACAGCCGGTCCACCTGGCAGGTCATTGACCGCCCAGGCCGAATGGGACAGCCACACGCATGCAGACAAGGCACCGTAGGACAGCCATGCCGAAATGTTCTTGATCATCTTCACTTGAATTTGCCTCAAAAAATAGCACCAAACCAAGGCCAGCCAGGGCTGTTTATGTTTTGGCGCAACATCAGACTCCGGCTTTTGTGAGGAAAAGCGGATCACCCAGCATTCTAACCAATGAAACCGACTGGGTTAAAGGGATGATGGCCGCAAACCGGAAATTACCCTGATTTTTTCAACAGATTTTGCATTTCATGCAATGAAATGCGAGTCGTGGGCTCAACCCGATGACGATCAGCCACGCGCATGGCATGCCCGTAGACAATCTCAAACGTCAACATCAGTTGTCCGTTGGCGTCGCGGCGTGGCCAATCGTGTTGTACCGCTTGCAACCATTGCTCGCGCCAGCCTTTGCCTTTGAGTGTGCCAAAGCGCTGCGGGTGAAAATTTCGCCCCAAGCTGCGCAAATCAGACAGCATGCGCTCGGCGCTTGAATAGCTCAGCGTGATGCGCTCCATGTCCATCACTGGCTCGGCAAAACCGGTTTGCACCATCATGTCGCCCGCATCGTGCATGTCGGTCCAATGGGCGGCAGGCTCGGGCCAGCCCTTGTCTTGGTGCAACTGGCGCAGCTCCATGAGGGTGTCGGGGCCCATGAATGAAAACATCAAAAAACCGTTCACATTCAAGGCTTGGTGCCATTGGCGCAGCAGCAAGATGGGATCCGCATGAATGTGCCATTGCATGTTGGCCCACACCATGTCCACGGTCTGTGTACAGTCGTGGACGCTCATCCAGTGCAGTTTGGATTTGAACGGGTTCAGGCGCTGCCATCCCGAAGCTTGCAACTGCTTTTGAGTGCGTTTCAATCTCGCCATCGAAGGCTCTTGAACATAGACCGTGGCTTTGGGGTAACGCCGAGCCAATTGGGCATGGATCTCCCAGCCCCCGATGGACGGTTGGGCATGCAGCCAGGATTGCGGTTGCAATTTGATCCAACCCAAACGCTCAGACATGCGACGCGCAACCTCTTCATGCAGCCATGCAGGTGGGGTATGAACCGCCAGCCCTTGCCACCAGCGCGCACAGGCCACGGGATCATGGGTTGGGGGCTTGTGGTGAATATCACCCGCCAAGGGCAAATCTGCATCGTGGTTCATGACAGGGTCAGTATATTGGTGCTTTGAATCCTGCAAAGAACGCGATGTTTCTTCGCTTTTGGTCGACTTGCAAAATTTGCCAGCAGTGGCCCATGCCTTCGCTGTGCGACGCGTGTTGGCAACAACACACCCCCTTGCGTGCGCGCTGTTCGCATTGCGCCTTGGCTTTGCCGCGATGGGTCCAGGGGTCTGATGCGCACGTGTGTCCACAAATGCACCCTTGGAAACGCGCAGCAGCCAGGGTGGACTATGAATTTCCAATCGATCTTTGGGTCAAGCGCCTTAAATTTGCTGGCGATTGGTCCTTGGCGAAAGACATGGCCCGTTTGATGCACGAGTGCCCCGAGTTGGAGCAACTGCGCCAGCAAGCCAACTTGATCTTGCCCTTGCCTGTGTCGCACCAACGCCTGATTGAGCGAGGCTACAACCAAGCCGCCTGGCTGGCCCAGCTGTGGTGCGGTCGAGATGCCAGGCTGAAGGCACATGGACTGGTCAAGTCACGGCACACCGAGCCCCAAGCCCAAGCACACCGGGCACAACGCTGGTCACACTTGGAAGGCAGCATGGCCCTTCATCCACAAGTGTTCAGCGCCTTGCGTGGGGCCAGGGTGTTGCTGGTCGATGACGTGCTGACCACCGGCGCCACCCTGGATGTGGCCACCTCTTGCGTCTTGCAAGCGGGGGCGGCGCAAGTCGATGTGGCGGTTTTTGCCCGCACCCCGAACCCATTGGACACCCCCTTGCAGGCTTAAAAGCCAACCACTGTGGGAGCGTCACATTACACTGCGACCATGTTTCAAATTGTTTTGGTCCACCCTGAAATTCCGCCCAACACTGGCAATGTGATTCGGCTGGCAGCCAATACCGGTTGTCAATTGCATTTGATTGAGCCGCTTGGGTTTTCAATGGAAGACCGGCTGATGCGTCGCGCCGGGCTGGACT
>CAWUNN010000307.1:0-3107 GCA_963923185.1 uncultured Limnohabitans sp.
GTCAGATGTGTATAAGAGACAGGGTGGCAACACCATCATCGGTACTCAGTACTTGCTGAGCAACAAGCCCGATGGCTACAGCGTGTTGCACACGGCAGAACAAATCGCAGCGAACGGCTCGCTGTATAAAAACTTGAAATATTCGGCCGAAAAGGACCTTGAGTTCATTGGCACGGTCGTCAAAACACCTTTGGTGCTGTTGGCCAAACAGGACTTGCCGGTCTCCAACGCCCAAGAGGTCATTGCCTACATGAAGGCCCAAGACAAAAAGGTGACCTATGGCAGTTGGGGGCAAGGGGGGATGAACCACCTGACCATGGAGGCCTTTGCTCAACGGCTCAATGTGTCCCCCGTCCATGCCCCCTATGCGGGCGCTGCACCCGCGGTCAAAGACTTGCTGGGGGGTGTGATTGACCTGTATTTCTCTGATTTGGCCTCTGCGTTGCCGCATGTCAAAGCGGGCAAACTCAAACCATTGCTGGTGTCCACCAAAGAACGTGTCCCTTTGCTGCCAGACATCCCCACCCTGCAAGAGTTGGGATTTGAAGGGTTTGACATGTACTCGTACCAAGGCATCGTGGCACCCAAAGGCTTTTCGCCCGAGGTGTTGCAAAAACTCTCTGAATTGCTGCGCAATGCGGTCAATCACCCAGAGGTTCGCTCAGAGCTGACCTCCAGGGGATTCATCCCTGCACCCAGCACGCCTGCCGAATTCAGAAAGCAATTTCTGGACAGCCAAGCCCAACTGGGCGAAGTGATCCGGCAGCGCAACATCGTCGTTGAATGACATTCCCCATCAAGGAGTCCTCACATGTCAGTTTCTGCTCCATCCAAATTCACCAATTACCTTGATCGACCCGATCACCTGAAATCGCATTTTTTGAAAACCGACTTGATGCCATGGATGGATTCGCCTTTCAAAGGCATCCAGTTCAAAACCTTGTTTGAGGACAAAGCCTCTGGCATGTCCACCCTGCTGGTCAAATTAGAGCCCGGCGCCGTCGTTCCCCTGCATGAACACACGGCTTTTGAGCAAACCTATGTCCTGCAAGGCAGCCTAGAGGACGATGAAGGCAAGGCCTACACGGGCGATTTCGTCTGGCGACCGGGTGGCAACATCCACGAGGCTGTGGCACCCAACGGCGCTTTGATCATCTCAGTCTTCATGAAGCCCAATGAATTCCATTCGGGTGCGAAATTTTTCACCGAAATGGATTCGAAGTGATGGGGCCCTGTCACTTGAAACGTCAATCTGTGAACCTCTTGGGAAAATAGCCATGAAAGCATCGAGATATCTGTTGTGTACCGTCGCAGTTTGTGCCGCAATGGGGTGGATGTCCGCGCAAGCCGCCGAATACATGGAAAAGACACCGTTTCAGATGTCTCGGGCCTTTTCTCCGGGGGTCATCACCGAAGGCGGCAAGACCGTTTGGGTGGCAGGCCAAACCGCCACCCGAGACAACGACGGCAAAGACATATCGAACAACTTTGAAGCGCAAACCCGTCAAGTGATTTCACAAATCGATCAGGTCATGCGCAGAGCGGGTGGCAGCTTGGCCAACATCGTGACCATGACCGTGTTCATCAAAGAATCTCGCTACGGTGACCGCTTTGTCGAAATGCGCAAAGACTTTTTTCAAAATGGAAATTACCCGGGCAGCGCGTTGATCACGGTGACCAACTTTGCCAGACCGGGCATCGAGATTGAAATCCAAGCGGTGGGGGTGATCGGCGATCGATGCTCGACACAGAACCCTTGTTCAGCAGAAGGTTTGGCCAAGCCACCCAACAAATGAGCCCTGGCTGAGCGACCCGCCAAGGCTTGAATTACTTTTTCAAATGCCGATTGAGAAAGATTGAGATCTCGGTGAAAGCCTCGCGGGTCTCAGGAATGCGATCGTCGCGGCCGTAATGGGCATGTGATTGCCCCTCGTACACCTGTAAAAACGAGTCGATGCCCAGGTTGCGCAGTTTGCGATGGACGCGCACCGTGTTGCTGAGCAGCAAATCGCGCGTGCCAGACGTCAAAATGGTGGGAGGAAAGCCGCTCATGTCGCCATAGATCGGGGAGATCAAAGGATCTTTCAGGTCATGGCCATTGGCATAAAAGGCAGCTGCTGAATCACAAAACCCGTCGGTCGACACCAACACGTTGTCCAGCATGGCGTTGGTGTAGAAGGTGTCGCCGGTCTTGGTGCTGTCGGACATGGGCGTTCCTGATGCAATCGCGCCGGGCATGGGCAAGCCCAATTGCTTGGCACGCAAGCCCATCTCTAAGACCAGAGCACCCCCGGCTGATGTGCCAATCAGTCCAATGCGCTTGGGGTCGGTTTGAGACAGCAAATCTTTGTAGACCGCCATCACATCATCGAGCGCTGCAGGGAAATACGCCTCAGGCGGCATACGGTAGTCGACCGCAATCACCTTAAAGCCACCGATCGCCGCAATCAGCATGGCCTCTGGCAAAGCGGCCTCTGCCGGATTGAGCACATAACAGCCCCCATGGACTTGCAACAGGGTTCGCCGCTTGTTTTGGGGCAATACCTTTTCGGGCGTGACGGTGTAGATTTTGACGCCCGCCATGACACCAGGCTGGACCTGCACTTTCAATCGATTGCGCATGGCCTCGATGTTGGGCAACGCCGCTTGGCGCAGCGTCTCTGCCAACTGTTTCCATCCCTCGGGCGTGGTGGGTTGATTGTTCCAGCCATTGCGCAGCGGTTGTGCGATCAGTTGCTGCAGCTCAGGGCTGACGGTGTTGGGCACCGCAATGGTTTTGGCGGGGACTTCGCGTGGCGCCAAAGGCGCCGATTGAGCCCAGGCCGATGAGCCCCAACCCGTCAAAGCCAAGGCCCAAAGGCCAGTCACCGACGCCAGACGCGAGAACCGCAATGAACCCAGCATGCCTATCTCCAAGTGTGTGATGCCCATGGAATCTAGCACCAGGTAGGGGCTTGTCAAGTCATTACGTGTCAATGACCATCCCGCTCTTGACTGATAGAAAAACCCATGAACCTCATCAGCGCTGCTTGGGGTCCAGTGCATCCCTGAGACCGTCACCCAACAGATTGAAAGCTGTCTCTTATACACATCTGACGCTGCCGACG